>NZ_JAUBRA010000055.1:0-46658 GCF_036701555.1 Microcoleus sp. Pol10D4 | reverse complement strand
TAACTTGAGATTAACAAAAAGCGCTCCTAGAAATAGGGGCGCTTTTTGTTTGGGGAAAATATTTTTAGAGACCTGTTTCTGTTAACAAACTAAGTCATATCAAGTCCGCTTGAGTAGTTGTCATCCTGAGTTCTGAAGGAACTGAAGAATCTCGCCCTTTCGGCAACGCGCTTACTTCGTTGCGCTTGACTCATGAAAAGTAACCGTTTTGAGTCAAGCGCTCACCCGGACGTGATATGAGAAACGGCTCATCAAAAACAGAATAGGCAGAACTTCCCAGCAGTTAAAGTGTTGCGGGGTTCTAACGCGCGATCGCATTTTAGGTTGAATTAAGTTGATTTATTTAATAGCCGATCGCCAAATCTAAAATTTATCTAAAAATTAAAAGGTGAAAAATTAATTTTTCACCTTTTAACTCTCGATTTTGGATTAGCCGTTACCGAACAAACTTCTTGAATGCCAGTGTGACGTTGTGGCCGCCAAATCCAAAGGAATTCGACAGCGCCACATCAACTTTTAGATCGCGACTTGTATGAGGAACATAGTCCAAATCGCACTCAGGATCGGGATTTTCCAGATTAATTGTTGGCGGGATTTTGTCATTGGCGATCGCCATTACCGTCGCCACCGCTTCAATTCCCCCAGAACCGCCCAAAAGATGACCGGTCATTGACTTGGTAGAACTAATTGCTACTTTGTAAGCGTGGTCTCCCAAAGTTTGCTTAATCGCTTTTGTTTCAGTAGAATCGTTGGGAAGCGTGCTCGTGCCGTGAGCATTGATATAGCTCACTTGATCCGGCGTCAAACCCGCATCCTTGAGCGCTAAAGCCATTGCCCGCGACGCACCGTTCCCCCCCGGTACCGGAGAAGTCATGTGATAGGCATCGCAAGTTAAACCGTAGCCAACGATTTCTGCGTAAATCCTCGCGCCACGCGCCAGAGCGTGTTCCATTTCTTCTAGCATCAGAATGCCAGCACCTTCGCCGACGACAAAACCATCACGATCGCGATCGAACGGACGAGAAGCATGAGTCGGGTCATCGTTGCGAGTCGAAAGCGCCCTCGCCGCAGCAAAACCCGCCACGCACAAAGGTGTCACCGCAGCTTCCGTACCGCCGCAAATCATGGCTTGCGCGTAACCCCCCTGAACTAGGCGAAACGCATCGCCCACGGCATTTGACCCGGCAGCGCATGCCGTCACCGTGCAAGAGTTTGGCCCTTTAGCGCCCGTGTGAATCGCCGTCAGGCCCGCTGCCATATTCGCAATCATCATGGGAATCATAAACGGGCTGCACCGATCGGGGCCGCGAGTCAGATATATCTCTTGCTGATCTTCTAAAACCTTCAGGCCACCAATGCCAGTGCCAAGAATGACACCCACCTGTTCTGCGTTCAGGTCGTTAATCTCAAACTTCGCATCAGCAAGAGCTTGTTTGCTCGCTGACACCCCAAATTGAGCAAAGCGATCCATCCGCTTTGCTTCCTTGCGCTCTAAATAGTCGTGTGGGTCGAAACCCTTCACCTCTGCGGCAAAGCGGCAGTCGTGCCGCGACGGGTCGAATAAGGTGATCGGGCCTATACCATTCTTCCCGGCAAGCAACCCGTCCCAATATTCGGACAAGGTATTGCCGATCGGTGTAATCGCGCCGAGACCCGTGATAACAACGCGCTTACGCTCTAAATTTGTCATGATTTCAGTTTCAAAAAATTAAACACCCAGAACGCAGAACAAAAGAGGAGTTTCCAGTTTTCTAACTTCTCTCCTCTTAGGGGAAAAGACAGGTATTTTATGCTTTTGGAGCTGCAAGTTTGCTGCTGATGAAATCTACAGAAGCTTGAACCGTAGTAATTCCTTCGGCTGCTTCGTCGGGAATTTCAATATCAAACTCTTCTTCCAAGGCCATGACCAGCTCTACAGTATCTAAGGAATCTGCTCCTAAATCGTTAGCAAAGTTGGCTTCGGGCTTGACTTCGCTCTTATCGACTTCCAGTTGCTCTGCCACAATTTTCTGGACTCTAGCAAAAATGTCGTCTTGGCTCATAACATCGTGTCCTCATTGGTTGCTGCGTATCTAATCTTATCCGAAAGGGGGATCTGCAGGAGAAAGGCTGGCCGCTTTTCTAAGTGACACGGGTCAGCGACAATTGGGACACGGACGATCGCAGTAACTCTACGACTAAGGCAAAAAAGCGCACATAGCTCCAAATCAATCATCTCATTTAGCCACCTGATAACGTTGAGGAACCGGGTTTTTGGTCGATGGTTCGTCAGTCATCAACTCAAAATGCTTGAGAAAAGCTGACAATTGGCTTCTAGCTATGCGGTGATACGTTAATTATAAAGAGGGAAAACTAAGCAGGAAACCTCCCGACTTTGACCGCTCAAGTTTCTTTTCCCGAACCTTGTGTCCCCAGCAGCAACAATTATGCCATCCCCAAATCTCAAATATGCTTACTTTCCCGGTTGCGTTGCCCAAGGGGCCGCCCGCGAACTTTACCTTTCTACCCAAGCACTGACTCAAGCGTTGGGCATCGAACTGGTGGAACTCAAAAAAGCTTCTTGCTGCGGTTCTGGCACTTTCAAGGAAGATTCGCAGTTGCTCGAAGATACTGTCAACGCTCGCAATATTGCTTTGGCTGAGGAACTGAATCTGCCTTTGCTGACGCATTGCAGCACTTGTCAAGGGGTCATCGGTCATGTGGACGATCGCCTCAAGGATTGCCAAAAAACCGATCCCAACTACGTAGATAAAGTTAACAGTTTACTCAAAAAACAAGGTTGTTCGCCTTATCAAGGCAGTACCGAGGTGAAACATCTGTTGTGGGCGATCGTGGCAGATTACGGTTTGGAGGAAGTTCAAAAGCGAGTCACTCACAAGCTTTCGGGTTTGAAGTGCGCGGCTTTTTACGGCTGTTATTTGCTGCGAGCTCAGGATAAGCTGCTTTACGATGACCCGCACCAACCGGAATCGATGGAAAATGTATTTCGGGCGATCGGGGCAACTCCGGTTTATTATCGAGGGCGGACGCAGTGCTGCGGCTGGCCGTTGGCGAGTTATGCCACTAACCAATCTTTTCAGATGGCAGGCAAACATATTCAAGATGCTCTTGACAATGGCGCTGATTGTATGGTAACGCCTTGTCCGCTTTGTCATTTAAATTTGGATTCGCGACAGCCGGAGGTGGAAAAAGTAATCGGGCGCAAGTTGGGTTTGCCGGTGTTGCATTTGTCGCAATTAGTGGCTTTGGCTTTGGGTGTGGAGCCAAAAAAACTAGGACTCGATCGACATATTGTGTCAACTAAGCCCGTGTTAGAAAAATTAGGCTTTTAGCCGATCGATTTGCGGGGGTTTGTAGTAATGACTTTAGTCCTTTCTCATATCAAACCCAGGTTGGTAGTCAGGACTTTAGTTTTTTCTCATATCAAATCCGGTTAGATCGCAATTATACGCGAGTGCTAGCGGGACGATCGATCGCGCTCATACACTCTTGAGTTGATAGAAGATACCGTCCACAAATTGTCGTTTTGTCCCCAGAGGCGGTCTAGTGTTTTCCTGATGGGGCAGCAATGGCGCTGCGGAGTTATCACTCTTTGTAGGTTAAGTTGCTCGACTATGAGATTTATTTGTGATCTTAGCTCGTCATCAGAGATCCCAAATGCGTTCTTTAAGCTATTGACACCACCAAGAGATGAAGCGGTCTAACAACAGGGGCTTCAGCGAACGGCGTTGCACGGTGGCTACACCACTGATAACCGATGCCTCAGTTCCGTTGCCAGCCCTTGTTAGACTGCGATCGCTCTCTTCGCATTCCATAGCCCGGATCTACACTCCAAAGCAAGTGTGGTGATTGGTAGGTTAATATGCAGACAACAGAAACAAAAGTTGTATACAATTACACAAAATAGTTTTTTAAGACTTCCTAACTGCCTAGTTATGAATAAGGAATCAGCAATGAAACGAAACCCAGTAAATCTCACACGTTCGGTATTCCTATGGGCCATGCTAGGAATCATTTGTGGTTTGTTTGGTGCAAGTTATTGGATATTTTTGTCTTACATGATGGTGGGATTTGAACATTTTAGTGGATTTTCTCTGCTAATCATCATGCCACTTGCGGGTTTGCTCATCGGTTTGCTCATTCATTGGCTGGGAAATCCTGGCGAAATAGGGTTGATTATTGACAATATTCATCTCAATGGTGGGCGGTTACCAATGAACGAGAATCCTTCGATGATTCTGTCGTCGCTAATCAGTATCGCAAGTGGAGGCAGTGCGGGTCCAGAAGCACCAATGGTGCAAGTAACAGGTTCAATTGGTACGTGGTTAGCAGATCGCTTTCAATTGCGTGGAGAGGCACTACGAACTTTAAGTATTGCTGGCATGGCATCTGGTTTTACAGTTTTGTTCGGCGCTCCATTGGGTGGTACTTTTTTTGCTTTAGAAATCCTGCATCATCAGAATGTTGTGGAGTATTTTGAAGCAATATTGCCTGCAGTCGTGGCAAGTTGTGCAAGTTACACCATCTTTGTAGCAATTACCCAGCTAGGAATTGGTCCTACCTGGCATTTTCCTCAATACAATGTGGACAGCCTTTATGACTTTGGCGCAGCGATTGCTTATGGAATCGTAGGTGCGATCGTGGGCTGGCTTTTTATCGCTATATTTCGCAGTGTAGGTCGCTTGTTTGATTCGATACCCAGCCCAATCTATGTGCGTACTACTTTAGCTGGGCTAGGACTTGGTGTTTTATCAGCTTTTTTTCCGCTCACTCGTTTCTTTGGTGAACATCAACTTGAAAAAATTGTTGAGGGCAACTTTTCTTTGGGAGTTATTTTAACTTTAGTTATTGCTAAAGTATTTGCTATTAGTACGACCATAAATGGAGGCTGGCGGGGGGGGATTATCATCCCACTGTTTTTTATAGGAGCCTGTTTAGGAAAGGCAATTGCTATCATTAATCCCGCATCCAACGAGACTTTGGCAATGATTTGTGTAATGGCGGCTCTGAATTCAACAGTTACTCGAACTCCAATTAGTACAACTCTGCTACTCGCCAAGTTGACAGGATTCAGCACTTTTACACCCATTCTCTTCGCGAGTCTCGTGGGTTTTTTCTTGGCTCCCCGATCTCCCTTCATTACCTCACAGCGTAAAATTGATTAACAAACGGCTAGAAATCCTCTAATAGCTCCGTATAGCGGTAAAAAATACGTGCAATTTGCGAGTGTCCAGTCTAAAGGCTTCTGCCATTACAAATGCACCAATGGCATAAAACAACATCTAGCCGTTGATAATACCCAGCTTGCCGTTTTTTATCCATTCCACAAAAGCCAGGGTGTCCGATGACTGTGGCTTGATTGAAATGTTGAGTCACAACCTCGATTATTTTCACACTCGGGCCCGTCAATATTCCGAAGATTACCATTCTGCAAGGGTAAGGGGTATCACCCGCATAAAATCATCGCAATTTGGTCAAGAACTTTGAGTCCACTCTCACCCATCCTAGTGCCAAACTTAATTTGTATTTCATCAGGCTGATGCTCAAACGGTTGGCGAATGATATAGATCCCAAATGGGTTCTATAAGAGTCCCAGCGTGAATAACTGTGAAGTTTTGTCGCTTTTTCGCGAAGTGCTTCCAGGCACTGCGGTAGACTAACCTTTAATTCTCTGTGCAGGCTATAGCGGTGGCACCTCGCCGTCAAATCTGTTCACTCGCAGAGGCAGCAAATTTTTAGTGACTCGTTGGGAGCCTTTATTCAATGTCTCATTCAGTCAAAATTTACGATACTTGCATTGGCTGCACTCAGTGCGTCCGCGCTTGTCCGACTGACGTTTTGGAGATGGTGCCCTGGGATGGCTGCAAAGCAGCTCAGATTGCCTCATCTCCCCGCACCGAAGACTGTGTAGGCTGCAAGCGGTGCGAAACTGCTTGCCCCACCGATTTTCTGAGCATCCGGGTTTACCTGGGAGCAGAAACCACTCGCAGTATGGGTCTAGCCTACTAAATATCGATCGACACGCCGATCAAATTACGGGCACAAAAGAGGGGGCGATTAAATTGCCCCCTCTTTTTTGTCGCGGAATCTGCATTCGGGGCCCGAAGAAGGTAAAAATGATAAAACTTGAGTTTTATTGCGATCGCTAAGCAGGAGTAGTACGTTAAATGTGCGGAATCGTTGGCTATATCGGCACGCAAGCAGCAAGCGAGATTTTGCTAGCAGGATTGGAGAAACTAGAATACCGGGGCTACGATTCAGCGGGCCTCGCTACCATCTCCGAAGGAGAAATTACCTGCATCCGAGCAAAGGGCAAATTGCACAACCTCCGGGAAAAGCTAGCAGAGATAGACTCTCCGGCTCCCATCGGCATCGGACACACCCGCTGGGCAACTCACGGCAAGCCTGAAGAATATAACGCTCACCCTCACCTAGATAATAGCGGGCGAATTGCGGTAGTTCAAAATGGAATTGTCGAAAATTATCGCGAGTTGCGGAAAGAATTGAAAGCAAAGGGACATAAATTTGTGTCGGATACCGATACAGAAGTTATTCCTCATTTAATAGCTGAATTTTTGAAAGAAGCAAGAAGGGAGAAGGAAGAAGAAAAAGATAAAAAAACCGAGAAAATTGCTGATTTATCGTTTTTGGAAACTGTTTTAAAGGCGGTAAATAAATTAGAAGGAGCTTTTGCGATCGCCGTTATCTGTGCAGATTTTCCAGAGGAAATAATTGTCGCCAGACAGCAAGCTCCTTTGGTGATTGGCTTTGGTGCAGGCGAATTTTTCTGCGCTTCCGACACGCCGGCCTTAGTATCTCATACCCGCACTGTTTTGTCCTTGGAAAATGGCGAATTGGCAAGGCTAACTCCGATGGGAGTCGAAGTTTACAGCTTTGCAGGAGAAAGGCTGAAAAAAAGCCCGCGCATCCTTGGTTGGAACCCGGTTTTAGTCGAAAAGCAAGGCTTCAAACACTTCATGCACAAGGAGATTTACGAGCAGCCCGCCGTAGTCAGAGCGTGTTTGGAGGCTTACTTAGACAGCGATTGGCAGCCAGGAAATCCGCGCTCTCCTATCAATCTCAACTTGCCCAATGAACTTTGCGGTGATGTCGAGCAAATTTCAATTCTCGCCTGCGGAACGAGCTGGCACGCCTCGCTAATTGGCAAATATTTGTTGGAACAATTAGCTAATATTCCCACTGCCGTGCAGTACGCTTCGGAGTACCGCTACGCACCGCCACCGCTGACAGCAAATACTTTAACTATTGGGGTAACTCAGTCGGGAGAAACGGCGGACACGCTGGCTGCTTTGGGGATGGAACAGCAGCGCCGCGCGGGTTTTACTGATAAATTCCGGGCGAGAATGTTAGGCATTACTAACCGAACTGAAAGTTCGATCGCCCACATGATGCCACAGGTAATCAACACCCACGCTGGTATAGAAATCGGCGTTGCTGCCACTAAAACTTTTGTCACTCAGTTGATGGCCTTCTATTTCTTAGCTTTGGATTTGGCGCACCAGCGGCAAACAATCAGCACGGAGAGATTGGCAGAAATTATTACGGGTTTGCGCCAGTTACCCGCAGAAATTGAGAAGTTTTTGGAGATTCAAGAACAGTATGTGGAGGAATTGTCCCACCAGTTTACAGACACCCAAGATTTTATATTTTTGGGAAGGGGAATTAACTTTCCGATTGCTTTGGAAGGGGCGCTGAAACTGAAGGAAATTAGCTACATTCACGCCGAAGGATATCCGGCGGGAGAAATGAAACACGGCCCGATCGCCCTTTTGGATGCGAAAGTGCCTGTAGTGGCGATCGCCATGCCCGGAAGCGTCTACGAAAAAGTGCTTTCCAACGCTCAAGAAGCGAAGGCGCGCGACGCCCGTTTAATTGGCGTTACGCCGAAGCAAGGTGTGGCGGAAGCAGATATTTTTGACCACATTTTGCCGGTGCCTTTGGTGGATGAATTGTTGTCGCCGATTGTGACAGTGATTCCGCTGCAATTGTTGGCTTATCACATTGCAGCCCGTCGGGGTTTGGATGTGGATCAGCCACGAAATTTGGCGAAGTCGGTGACGGTAGAATAAAAGAATTTAGTTGACTGTTGACTGTTGACTGTTGACTGTTGACTGTTGGCAGTTGACTGTTGACTGTTGACTGTTGACTGTTGACTGTTGACTGTTGACTGTTGGCAGTTGACTGTTGACTGTTGACTGTTGACAGTTGTTATAGCGGTTTGATCGCGTGGTGAGGTATGCCCGATGCCCGATGCCCGATGCCCGATGCCCGATGCCCTATTCCCTCTGGCTGACTCCGCAAATTGCGGCTAACAGCAACCAGCTTGTAGTATTGAGTCGAAAATCAAACAGCGTCACATCTACAGTGTTAAAAAGTGTACAAGCGGCGAAGGCTAATAAATAACTGAAAAAAATTAGGCGATCGGTTGCTCTTAAATCTTGACAAGCCACCTGATTTGTTCTACTGATTATAGATTTTTGATTGATATCTAAAGCATTTTCCGCTTTTTCCAGTGTGGCTATTTGCTCGTGTTTGATATCCGCAGGAAAAAGCGGCCAATTCGCCAGCAGCAAAACAGCCCTAGCCAAAACCCAACCAACTAAACCAAACAACAAAAGCGTTGCGGGTATTCCCGTTTCCGCAGTCAACATTAGTATCAAACTGTGAGGATGACCGAGCCATTCTTGCATCTGAGCTTGATAGAGAGGCGTAAAATTTCGCAATCCCCAACCAGTCCAAGGACGCTGCTGAGTCATCGACCAAGCAAATTCCCACTGAGTTGTTCTCAAAGTAGCTGTCGGTCGATTTGGGAACATCTCGTCGGTGAGTCTAGCCCAAAAGAAAGCCGGAACAATTCTTCGTAAAAATTGCCGCAGTGGTTCCGGGCCAAAGGCAGACAAAATAACTGTGCTAGCCACACTAAAAACGGCAGCTAATAATTTTTTATAACCCGCATAAAATGCAAAAGCCAAAACTGCCAAAACTGCCAGCCCCCAAGCATTGCGAGAATTAGTAAAAATCAAAGCAACAGCATTTCCGATCACTGCCAAACTTAAAAATAGGAATTGGGAATTGGGAATTGGGAATTGGGAATTGGTAGGTGGTGACGACTGACAACTGCCAACTGACAACTGACAACTGACTTCTTCTATCCACAGTCCCATTGCTAAAATGAAAGCAATTGTCAGATAGCAAGCTAAAATATTAGCGTACATAAATACAGAAGCCATGCGACCGGGGGGATTGCCTTGGGGTTCGAGTACCCAGCCAAAAACAGGCTGCAATTGATCGATGCCACTCCAACCTAAAAATTGCTGTCCCAGGCCTAAAATTATCACTGGAATTGAACTAATTACAATCATCCAAGACAATTGCCGCAATTGAGGCAGAGTTTTAATTAAACTGCTGAAAGTGGCAAACAATATAAAGAACGGCAAGAAATTGTACAACCCTACAAAAGCCTCGCTGCGGTTGTTGGCAAAAACCGCTGTGATGACTAGCAGCGCGCTCAGAATTGCGAATCCTCGATTCAACGGGCGCCGACTAATTTGACTGAACTTTTGCTTGCAAGTGCCGGCCAATCCCAGGAATAAACCTAAAGCTCCCAAAATCGGAATTAAGGGAAAAATCAGCATCCCCACTTGGGCGAAATTCCAAGGGATTTGCAGGCGGGGATCTGGATGTTTCTGGAGGCGAGACTTGAGATTTTTGGCTGTCAGTTGGGCAGCTAATTTCAACCGATTTTTGATATTCACCCACACTCCCAATCTCAAATCTAAAATCTACAATCTACCATCGTTAAGCTAGTTCCCAAACGCATTCCGATCGCGTTAATCGAATTTGAGCTAGGGCAAAAATGGTCGGGATAATGCGACCGTAGTTCGTGGAAATCGATCGCCAACCCAAATCCGCTAAAAACCAAGTCCACATCACCGGGCCAACCAACGAAAATACGCTCCGCGTCGCACCGTAACGAGCAGCACTCACCGCCATACCACGCCGCGCTGTCTGAATTGCGACATAATTTTGAAACTGGGTTGCTGCAGTTGCAGTGCCTGCAAGCACTCCTTGTTTTGCCATTTGATAGGTGGCAAAATGCAGCGCAAATTGATTGGCCATTAGTTTGAGCAGCATTGGTTTTAAGATGGAACTAACAGCTAAAGCGCTGCCGCCTTTGAACAGTAAACCCAGCGGGTCTTTTTCAGCAGAAATTGGCAGGGGTTCTGAGAGTTTAGAATCAACGATCGCTCGCTGTACGCGCAGTGTCAGCGCTTGCTGTTCGTCTGCAGGTAAACGCTTCCACGCGCGACCCATTAAGTGCAAAAATACTTCTGCCTCTAAGTCGGTGGTTGACAACTGTCTGGGATAAGGGATTTTGAGATAGCGACAAACTTGAATTAGTGCTTGTCTGTAAGTTACTTGTTGGCTTCGCCCTCGGAGTACCGTCAACCCGTCCGCTGCAAGATAGCGAAACCGCTGTTCTACGGCGTCGAGCCATGCTTGGCGATCGCGACTTTGTACATCTATCGGTGCGGGGGTTTGCACATAATCTAAAGGGTTAAACTTGCGGCTGAACAGAAGTTCTGTTAGTTGCTGCAATTCTTCTTCTGTTGTCAATTCGAGTGCTGCTCTGAGTTCGTCCAAAATTTTGCCCTCCCGTATTCGATTTTAGATTTTAGATTGCTGCTGATTGACAATCAGTGGGATTTAGTATTTACCTACAGTAGCTTTTTTTATTTTGTCTTAATCATGGATTCGTGCTGTCCCTTATTCTACTACCTGGCGCAGGACGATCGGCAGGATTTGCACAGAAGATCCGACTGCTAGAAGCTATAACCTCAGCAGCTACATTGATCGGCGGACGCGCATCTCAATTGTAAAGTCAAGTTGGGTGTCCCACCGATCCTAAAAATACAATTTAGATGCCCAACAGCCAACCCGGAACCCCTCGGTACGTCTGCAACCCCGCAGCTTGAGGAGTCAAACCGTCGCCCTGAACCCCCACTATAGCAATCCTAAATGATTTTTTATATCTAGAGCAATCCTAAATGATTTTCTCTGTGCAAGTGTATTGACGTATTTTGGGGAAATCAAATTTATGTTCGTTAGTAAAAACTCAAATAAAAATTTGACAATATTAAAAGACCTACATAAATACCAATACTTTCTTAAAAAGTTTTTAACTTGTAACCAAATATCTTCAACGGGATTCTGTTGGGGAGCATTGGGAGCAAATAAAATACAATTAATTGACCAGTTTTCAGGTTCTTTGTCACCATTTATTCTAATAAAAAGTCTCTAAATTCTCCATATTTATGATAACTAGCTCCATCCCAAATCAAGACAATCTTGCGATTTTTATATTTATTTATTTTGTAAGTATTTTATGAATGTAACTGTTGATTTTCCATCACCAGATGGATGGCTCTGAATATGGAATTCTTTGCTTTGATAATTGATGGCGCCAAAATAAGTTTGTCTATTTTTTTTCATTGGTGATTAGGACTTCAATTCTGATTTTTGATTGACCCCAAACATAACCAGTTAAATCACCATGAAGTAGATGGCATTCATCTAAAAACAATACTATTATTTCCCCCGATGCTATACCAGCCTTGTTCTTAAATAAAATATCGTTAATTTCTTCCGTCTTTTTTTTACCAGTTCTTTATTAAATTTAGGCTTGGTTTTTTGAGTTTTTTTTCCAACTAATTTTCGCTTGGTCAAAAAGTTCATAGTAACTCTGTTTGGATTTATATATCACACCAAATTCTTGAGCTAAATAAGTAACCAGCTCATCTAAATTCCAATATTCTTTATTCTTTAACCACTCTATTAATTCAGTATTTTGTCGAGCTGTTAAATACCCTTTTGACCCTTTATGTCCTAGTTTGATTCCGGCGATGCCTTTGGTTTTAAATTGTTTTTTCCAATAACCAACAAAAAAATTACTTACACCTAAAATTTTGCTGATTTCATGGTAGATATTACCTGAGAGCGCCATCCTTACAGCTATTGCTCGTTTTAGTTCTCTGGCATCGATATCGCTTTTAATAAAAGATTCTAATTGGGCTATTTCTTTTTCTCTATCTTTTTGTTGCAGTTGTAAGTTATTCATTTTTTATGGTCACAATCAAGTATTGCATATAATTGTATCATAGTCTTGACAATGATTTAGGATTGCTATATTTTATTCGCTACAAACAAAAGAAAAATAATTTAGTGGAGTTCTGTTCAAAAATGTCAGTTAATCCTATAATGAGTTTGGGTTTTTTAGAACAAGGTAAATGATGTCTTCTTCTGTCGCACCGTCTTTTTTGCAGGGATATTGGCAAGATACTTTCAATCTCAAGCAGCATCTACAGGATTTTTTAAACTTAGATTTAAAAACAATTGAACAAGAGCTGGCGCTCGGTCAACAATCCCTAAAAGAAATAGGACATCGGGATTTTGATTGGGAAAAAGCTAGCGAGTTTTATCGCGATGGAGTCGGACAAGCTTACCTATTTGACCTCGGAGCTTGGCATATGTCCAATCAGGATTACATAGGAGGCACTTTAACATTAATATCAGATATGGCTGCCGGTCGAGTTTTAGATTTTGGCGGCGGTATTGGCACTCATGCTATTGCAGCAGCTCTTTGTCCTCAAGTAGAACAAGTAGTCTATTGTGATCTTAACCCCATAAATCGCAATTTTGTTCAAAGCCGAGCTGCTAAGTTAGGATTGAGTGAGAAGATTTCGTGTAGTCTAGAAGTATCTCCTACAGAGGCTTTTGATACGATTATTTGTTTAGATGTGATGGAACATTTACTCAATCCCAGTCAGCAATTGATGGATTTTCATAAAATGCTGTCTCCGTCAGGGAAGATTATCCTTAACTGGTATTTCTTTAAAGGTTTTAATCAAGAATTTCCTTTTCATTTAGAAGATAAGCAAGAGATGAACACATTTTTTACTAAACTTCAGTCTAATTTTATGGAGGTTTTTCACCCTCATTTAATTACCGCTCGTTGCTATCGCAAATTAACTGCAAGTTAAGAAATCAGCTTAAGGCTTATTTCCTAGAAAAAGTCCGGTAAGTAATGTATCTGAAAGTCCAATTATGTTCGATGTTGTGGTGATTGGTGCGGGTATGGCGGGGCTCAGTTGCGCTCAACGGTTGCGTCAAGCTGGTTATTCTGTTGCTGTTGTTGAGAAATCTCGCGGCGCGGGGGGACGTGTTGCTACCCGCCGCGTACAGGGTACTAGGGCCGATCACGGGGCGCGGTATCTGGAACCGCAGGGGGATGCGGTGCAGGGGTTAATTGAGGCTTTGGTCGATCGCCACATCCTCAAACTCTGGACTGATACTGTCTGGGAATTCAGACAGGGGAAACTTTCTGCTACTGCTAGTTCTTGTTATGTCGCACCTGCAGGTATGAATGCAATCGGTAAGTATCTGGCGGAGGATTTAGAGATTTGGTTTGGCCACCGCGTACAAGCTATTTCTACTACAGATAACCAAAGGTGGCATCTTTCCCTAGAAGTTACTAATGACAATTTACCGACGCCTCAAGAATTGATTGCTAAGGCTGTTGTAGTAGCAATTCCGGCTCCTCAAGCTTTAATGTTTTTGAATTCGGAAATTGGTTTGACATCAGATTTTCTTGACAAATTGCGTTCTGTGGAGTACGAGCCTTGCATTACCGTTATGGCTGGCTATCCTGCGGCCAAACAGCAAGATTGGAGTAATCTAAATCCGCAGTGGAAATCTGTTTCTTTTCCCGATAATTCTGATTTAGCTTGGGTTGGTTTGGACAGCAGCAAACGGCTCGATCCACTACACCCAATATTTGTGGTTCACAGCAGCGCAATTTTTGCAGAACGCTATTTAGAAGCTGCTGATTTGGAAACTGTTGGTCAAGAATTGCTTTCGAGAGCTTCTGAATATTTAATCCCTTGGCTCAAAGAGCCAGAATGGTTACAGGTTCACCGCTGGCGCTATGCTTTTTGTCGAAATCCTTTGCCTGTTTCTTGTTTGCCTGCTGGGGGGAATTTGCCGCTGGTTTGTGCGGGGGATTTGTGCGGGGAAGGTCAAATAGAGGGTGCTTTGCGATCGGGTTTGGCGGCGGCTAATTGGGTGAATTCTCAGTTGCAAAATTTGCCATTAGATTCCAGCCTAAATTGGTAATATGGCTAAAGTTAAGGTATCGATTTTGCCTCTAACGCTATGGCCATCCCGTCTGGGTTTAGCCCCGAAGATTACCTTGCCCTCGAACGTGATCATACCGTCCGGCATGAATATCGGCGCGGTTTGGTGTACGCGATGGCGGGAGTAGCGATGACCACAGCCGTCTCTGTATTAATTTTATAACTGCGATTAACCTTCACCTGCGCGATATAGTTATGAAAAATCCATCTAACTCCTTACAAAAAAATGGAAAAATGGTGTAATCTCCCACTTTTTCAAATTTTTATTTTTGTGCTGTTGTCTGCTGTTTAGACTCTTGTTCTTGCATCTGCAATAACTCGGGAACTGTTACGAAACTGTACCCTTCCTTTCTCAATCGAGCAATAATATCCGGCAAAGCTTTGACAGTTCTTGCTCGATTGCCGCCGCCGTCGTGCATCAGCACAATGCCACCGGAATTTGCCTGCCTCATCACGTTGTCCATCAAAGACTCCGTAAGAGTGCGCCAATCAAAAGAATCAGCAGACCAAATCACAACTGCATAATTTTTCTTTTGAGCGTAAGCTGTCAATCCATTGTTTAAAATGCCTCCGGGCGGCCGGAACATCGATGTTTGGATGCCGGTCAAGTCCTCAATTAAGGATGAAGTGCGATCGATCTCGCGAGCAGCACCGTCTTCGTTATACTGAAGGTATTCATGGCTCCAACTGTGATTGCCGATCGCATGACCGGCTGCTGCGACCTGTTGGCCAATTTCGGGAGAATTTTTCAGGTATTTTCCTACCCAGAAGAATGTAGCCTTAATATTATTTTCCTTGAGAATATCTAGGATTTGTGTAGTTGTTTTCGGCCAGGGGCCGTCGTCAAATGTCAGGGCGATCGCCTTGTGCTGGGAGTCGAGTTTCGCGTGACGAATGGTTGTACCTTGAAACTGGGACGGTACGGCTGATTGAAATCGGATGGCTTGCACTTGGGCTAGAGCACTTTGGGAAAATTCAACTCGATTGGCGATCGCCTCGGAGAACTTATTAATATTGGACATCGGCTGTTGTTCTGGCGACTGGGATACGGCCAAGACTTGCGCCTGAATCGGTTGCAATGGCTGATTGGCCCGCAAGTTAACGGGCCATGTCACACCCAGCAAAAAACTTCCTGTTGCTGCCATAAAAGCAAGGATTAAAGTTTTTCGCCGCCTCCACAGCAGTTTCAATTTTGTCACGTCATTCTCTCCTTCACACCTTGTACAGTTAATTTGAGATTTTATGTTGATATCAAGTTAATCCACTTAAGAGGATAATCTTAAATTGGACAGTCCGTAAAAATGCTACTGGAAATAACCGATCGTGGGGAAGTCCGTCCGGATAAAAAAATTTAAGATTTGTACGCCAGAAATGCCCTAACCCCTGAAAACGCGGGATGGTTGAACTTTTTCCCCAGCCAGGGGGACGGCGCTCAAATCGGATTCATGGCACGATATTCTTAGGGACTCAGCCCGCATCGGCCCGCGTCCCTACCTGAGACTGCAAGTTGGTTTAACCGGAGATGTTGCACTATTGTCAATAAGCTTTTTAGGAACAGGCTTTCGGGCCTGTTCCACAAGAAAATTCACTCTTTGTGGAACAGGCCCGAAAGCCTGTTAAGCGAGAATGGTGCAAGATGTGAGTTTAACCGGATTTGATATCAGGGCGATCGCGCGCGCGCAGCGTCGTAAAATTAACTTTTAGGGCCGATTCTCTCTTTGTACAAGCTGACAATTCGATCGATAACTTCAGCAACAGTCAGATTGTCTGTTTGAATTTCCACAGCATCGGCCGCTTTACGCAAAGGTGCAACCTCGCGGGTGCTGTCCTTTTCGTCCCGCAGGGCAATGTCTTGTTCCAATTGGGCCAAGCTAATATTAGCCCGATCGCTATCTTTAAGTTCTAACAGCCGCCTGCGCGATCGCTCTTGTACCGAAGCCGTCAAAAAAATCTTCAGTTCCGCATCGGGAAACACGTTAGTGCCGATATCGCGGCCTTCTGCTATAATTCCGCCTTTTGTGCCGCAGCGTCGCTGTTCCTCCACCAGAAACTGTCGCACGGCGGGAATTGCCGCCATTTCCGAGACGCGGGATGTCACTTCCAAACTGCGAATTGCCTCGGTTACGTCTTCGCCGTTAATCTTCAACATCTTTGATGCGGGATCGAGGTTGTATTCCAAATAACTGGAACTGATTAATTCGGCGATCGCGCATTCGTCGCAAATCGGCGTGTCGGTTTTCAATGCCAGCCAAGTCAGCGCCCGATACATCGCGCCGGTATCCAGATAAAACAAGTTCAAAGCAGTTGCGGCAAGGCGAGTTACGGTAGATTTGCCTGCTCCCGCCGGGCCGTCGATCGCCACAATGGGCCGACGATTCCTGAGAATTATATTGTCAATCAAACGAGTAGAGCCAACTCTGGCGGCCACGGCTAAAAGTCCCGCTGTTTCTACAACCGGCAAGGGCGTCAAAGTGTCGGGATCGACGAGTTCGGCGTATTCGAGCTTGACTGCGGGCTCTCCTGCGACTGCTGCGTGGGCGGCAGCGATTGCGGCGGCTGCGGTGCGGTCGCCTGAAGCAAAAGTTTCCGAGGCTTGTTGCAGCGCGCGGTAGAGTACGGAGGCTTGCTGTTTTTGCTCTGCTGTTAAATACTGATTGCGAGAACTCATTGCCAGTCCCGACTCTTCGCGGACGATCGGACAAGCGACAATCTCTACAGGCAAGTTAAAATCAAAGACCAGCTTCCGAATAATTGCTAGCTGCTGGGCGTCTTTTTGACCGAAATAAGCTTTTGTCGGCTGCACCAAACTCAAAAGTTTAGTCACAATTGCCGCGACGCCCTGAAAATGACCAGGCCTTGCTTTGCCACACAAAACCGATGTCATCGCCGATGGCGGCACTACTTGAGTTAAGGATGAAAGGTCAATCTCTATCTGTTTTTGGGCGGTTTGCTCTGTTTCTGCGCGTGAAGCGAAGCTATCCCGTAGGGAATCGACCGCTTGGTTGCCGAACATTTCAGTTGCTGAGGGAGCAAATATGGCATCAACTCCAACTTGTTCGCACAACAGCCGGTCTTGCTCGATATTCCGAGGATAATCTTGAAAATCTTCTGTCGGCCCAAATTGCAGCGGGTTGACAAAAATGCTGACCAGGGCGATCGCATTTTCTTGCCTTGCCCGCTGGATCAAGCTCAGATGCCCTGCGTGCAAAGCTCCCATCGTCGGCACCAAACCGACTGTCAAATGAGGTGCAGCAGACTTTTGTAAATTTAAGTAGCAGCGAAGTGCTGCAATGGTAGTAAACAGGTGCACCGGTAGAATCTCCTGAAGGCATTCGGCAGAAGGCAGAATTTGTTTGTCGGAATTTGTTCGACTTGACATCTTGCATCATCCTCAAGAACAGGCAAGATGCCTGTTCCACAAAGAATAGTGCAAGATGTCAGTTTTATCTCATATCTTGCACCATTCTCAATAACAGGCATCTTGCCTGTTCCACAAAGAATGAGTTTTCTTGTGGAACAGGCATCCTGCCTGTTCCTAAACAAGTAATTGAGAATGGTGCAAGATGTCAGTTTTATTCTACTTTCTGCTTTCTACACTTCGGATAACTTTTGTATTCTGTCTGAGAGTAGCCTTCGGCGTCCACCAGTTGTTTACTGCGGCGGTTCTATCACTTCGATTTCCACTCTGGCAACGCCACTGCTGATCATTCCTAGCACGTTGGCGGCGCCGGCGGACAAGTCAATGAGCCGATCGCCCACATAGGGGCCGCGGTCATTAATGCGGACGACTACGGTGCGGCCGTTGTCGAGATTTCTCACCATGACTCTGGTTCCAAAAGGCAAATTTGGGTGGGCTGCGGTCAAATCATTTTGGTTGAAACGCTCGCCGCTGGCGCTGAGGTTGCCGTTAAATCCTGGGCCGTACCAGGAAGCCCAGCCGCTGAGGCGCACTTGAACTGGGCCCATAGACAGCACGGGAGGTTCTGGTTGGGGTTTGCCTGCGACTTCTTCCAGGGGTGGGGCGTTGCCCAGAAGCCGGCGGAGGCGATTGGTTACTTGCAGGGCGTCTCGGCTAAAGTCGCTGGTGGTGTCGGGGAGGATGGTTTCGGCGTTGATGTTTACCAAGTCCTCACCGTTTGCCTGGATAATGTAGCGATCGCCTTTTTCCCACTTAACGGTAATGCTTTTGGGATCGATGTTGTTGCGGGCTAGCTGATTGAGTCTTGCTGCTAAGCTTGATGCCCGCCAAACTGGATCGGGTTCTTGATTGCTAGAGTTGCTGGCAATGTTTCCAACTTTGGGATTTTCTCTGGAGCCCGCTACTTTTGACGGACTGCTAGCACCTGCTTGGCTGTTGCCAGTTTCTTCCAAAGGCGTGTTTGTTTCCGGATTCGCGTTCAGAAAGGTGATGACTGGAATGTTTCGCACGTAGACTGTCGCTGCTTGTCGCCCGCCTAAGTTATGGGGCTGAATTTTGGCGATCAAGTCTCGGGCAATTTCAGCTCTTGCTTGATACTGATACTGTCCGACTTTTTGCGCTTCGACCCGAGTAGCGTTTAACTGCTGGGACGGTTGGGTGGCAATTACTTGCTCGGAAACCTGAGAGTTTTGGTTGTCGGCACCTGTTGCTTGTGCGTGACAAGAGGATGCCGTTCCTACCATAGGAACTAACAGGACAGCGAGTAGACCACCAACAAATTTTTCCTTCATACGTCCATTTTTGTGAATAGCCATTGCCAACCGAGATTGGAGGATTGGCCATTTGGCGGCGGGCGTCAAGGATTTCTCTCTTGCCCTTCGCCATTCCTCCGTGAGTCAAAGCAAAGTATCCGGGTGCGTTTTTGCTTTAATGCTTCCGTACCAAAAAAAATTGGCGGAAACTTCCCTGACACTTGACAACTCGTACTCGATCCGCAATTTGTGTTTTGTTCACGAACTGCAACAGACTACCACAAACTTTTGCGGTTGGGGATCGCTGCGATCGCGATTTTCACCAAATCTTCATAAAATCTTCTCAAAACCCTCTATCATAAAACCCTTTAGTTCCAGTGCTTACAGCCGTTTCAGTCTTTACGGAAAAATTTACAAAAATTTACAAAACTTTAGTGTATTTTGTGGGCTACGGAATGGCTAGTCTTAAAAAAGCTGTTTGTCAACTGTTATGGGAATAAACTAAAAATTAGAAGAAATCGATTTGGCGGACTTATGGATTATCGAGAAGCAGGTGTGGATGTTGAGGCGGGCAGAGCTTTTGTCTCGCGCATCGGGAGTATGGTCAAGAGCACGCACAGATCGGGAGTTTTGGGCGGATTCGGCGGGTTTAGCGGGTTTTTCAGCGTCCCGGAGGGTTTAAAAGAGCCGGTGATGGTTTCGGGTACTGACGGCGTTGGCACTAAGTTGAAATTGGCCCACAATCTCGATCGGCACGACACGGTAGGTATCGACTTGGTGGCGATGTGCGTCAATGACGTGCTGACATCCGGGGCCGAACCCCTCTTTTTTCTCGATTATTTAGCCACGGGAAAGTTAAATCCCGAACAATTAGCTGCGGTGGTAGCCGGCATTGCTGACGGTTGCAAGCAAGCGGGCTGTGCTTTACTCGGAGGGGAAACGGCAGAAATGCCCGGTTTTTACCAAGCGGGTGAGTACGATTTGGCGGGGTTTTGTGTGGGAATTGTCGAAAAGAGCAAATTGTTGGACGGTTCGCGGGTGCAGGTGGGAGATGTGGCTGTGGGGCTGGCGAGTTCGGGCGTGCACAGCAACGGTTTTAGTTTAGTGAGAAAAATTGCGGGCGATGGGGGTTTTGGCTGGAATTCCCAACCCGAAAAGTTAGGTGGCAAAACTTTAGGAGAAGTGCTGCTAACTCCGACTAAAATTTATGTGAAACCAGTCCTCGAAGCAATTAAGAGCGGTCTAGAAATTCACGGCATGGCTCACATTACGGGCGGCGGTTTGCCGGAAAATTTGCCGCGCTGTTTGGGAGTTAATCAATCTGTCAGAATTGACAGCAATAGCTGGCCAAATTTACCAATTTTCCAGTGGATTGCTGAAGCGGGTCAAGTTGCCACAGCAGATATGTTCAATACTTTTAATATGGGGATTGGCTTTGTGCTGTTGCTCGATTCGAGGGAAGTAGAACAGGCTGTTAAATGGTTTGAATCTCAGGGAATTGGTGCGTTCGCGATCGGGGAAGTGATTGAGGGGAACGGAGAATTGATCATGGATAACGGTTAATGGGTAATTAGTAAGAAGCAATCGCAGGGGCTGAAGATTGCTTCGCTTTGTTTTATGCGTTAACAGACAATCTCAATCTGCCTTCATCTGTGTATATCTGCGGTTAAATTTATAATTTTGAAAGTAACCGCAGAGGACGCAGAGGACACAGAGGATGAAAGAGAAAAAGGAATTCACAAGAGATAACTCGTTGCTACAATTTTAAAGGCAATTGAAATAAGCTATTGTGCTTTTAAATATGGTATAATTCAAAATTAGTTCCGTGAATTAGTGTAAAATTTTCCGCCGAATGCTTAAATTAATTGAAGATATATACTATTTATTACATCGACTCTGAAATAAAGAATTATTAATTGTTGAAAAAAGAAAATATCAAAAATCAAGGTAATGTTTGTATCACAGTTTAAATAAAAAACACCTTATTAGGCTTGTACGTGACTCAAAATTTCCAAAAACTCCTGCACCACTAGATCCGGTTGTTCGCTGCATCGGGTAGCATCGTAATGTTTGACAAGACTGATGCCAGAATCTCTGAAACGCTGGCACATTTCATCTTCTGTTGTGTTTGGATGGGATAATTCACGGTCAATTTTCAGTATCCCTAGCTTGTTTTGGTGGAAGATCAGAAAGTCAGCTTGTTGGTTTTGTCTCCCTGCGGGTGTTGTCAGTCGGAGTTGGGAGTTGGGGATGAAGAGAGTGGAAGTGCGATCGAGTATTTCGGCAATTTTCACTTGTGCGTCGGAGTGAAAGCGAAAACCATTCCAGTTAATTTCGTCTTCAGAGTCAGATAATTCAGTTTCACTATCAGCATTGATTGTTTTATCTAAATCAGCTTGACCATAATCAGCTTCATTTAAGTTTGCGAATAATCTAGCTCCACTTAAGTTTGCTCCGCTGAGATTTGCACCGCTGAGGTTAACTTCTATTGTCAGATTTCGCTGTAGATTCACTTGAGTTCGCCGTAAGTATCGCTTTAAGACTGATTTGAGATTATCTTTTTTAACTTTTTCAGCGAGTGCTGTTGAAAGTAGTTTCCATAGTTTAGCACCAGCATCTTTGATATAATCATATTCATATTCAGTGCTGGCTGCAATTTCTTTATAAGACCGTCCTTCCCAGGATTGACGAAATACTATCTCTTGAACTTTGTTGAGGCGATCGTAGTTGAGGGCTGTTTCTGCGATCGTGATGGCTTCGTCAACGGTCATGTATCACACTCCTTCAGCAGTGAAGCGTTAATGTAGGTTTAACATAGATTCTAGCGCAACAGGGAGCTGATATTACTTTTTTATTACTTTTTTGTTACTTTTTCTCACTGTTGAACCTGGCATAGAGTTGCTATTGTATCTCTAGATGCACAGGGATGTGAATATCAATAACACTAAGCGACACTCCCAAGGACTTCATTTCCTGATGGAGCAGGTTAATGCTGATCTGCTGGTGAGTTCACTGTTTTTTTTGAAAGGGGGAATGATGGCTGCAAATAACATATCACCACAAAATACTGATAGACCTATCTGGGATGACACCAAGATATATATTACCAAAAATACAGTTCAATTTGGTTTAGATATCTATCAGTTTCGCAACGTCACAGGTTTTGGCATATCTCCAGTTAAGACCGAAAATATCCCCTTACAATGGATTTTAGGATTGTTTGTTATTGGACTTATTGTAGCTAATAATTCTGATGGTAGATTGTGGGGAATAACTATGGCTATAGTGGCAATTTTTTTATTGATCATAAATAGTTTTTTTATGCCCAAATATTACGGGCTTAAATTATACCTTAATTCAGGTTCACCGTCCCCAGTATTTATTACTAGCGATATGCCAGGTTTAGAAAAAGTAGTTTTAGTTTTACACAAATTCATGGAAAGTAATGCAGAAGGTAGTTATGTAGTATACTCAACCGATCGATCTATCCGAATAGAAGGAAGTGTTGGAGGTTCCGTCACAGCAGGTAATATTGGAGGCAGTTCATCAAGTCAAGTTGGAGGAGATGTCTCTCGAAATGACTAAAAATAAAAGTGTCATCCAAAGATAAATCAAATTAGGAGGGAATAATGGAAGATAAACAACGTATTCAGATCGGAGGAAGTGTTGGAGGTCCTGTTACGGCAGGTAAGATTGAAGGGGCTTCATCAAGTTATGTTGGAGGAAATGTTTCCTTCGCTATAAACGAGTTACCTTCATCCTCTGAACCTGATAAACCCGGAATCAAAGAGTTACTTACCCAACTCCAAGCAGAAATTAAAGCAGATCCAAACTTAACAGAAGATGACAAACAGGATGCTTTAGAACAAGTAAAAGAGTTAGCTGAAGCTGCTCAAAATCCTAATGATGCAGAAATGAAGAATAAAGCCAAAAAGGCAGATCGGATGCTCGGACGAATTATCTCCGCTGTACCACAAGCCACAAAACTCCTAGAATTCTGTAATAATCTACTACCATTGATTACTAAAGTGTTTGGGTTTTAGTAAGCGATCGCCCTTCGGCAAACACGCCAAATAATTACGATCGCACTTCCTCTCCTCTCATTTGTTCACAACACTCTTTGACGGATGGTGAAAGGCTTGTCAAGTGCGATTTAATAGTTTTGGACGCATGGGCATTCAGAAACTGGGTTTTTTTTACGAAAAGACGCGTTGCAGCCTGCAGATTAGCTAAAAAACCCGGTTTTTTGGGTTGGAGTGCGTTCAGGACTATTTCACTCAATCCAAGAACATCCTCATACAAAGTAGAGATTGGACACTAAAAATTGAGACTAGCCAACTCTAAACATTCCCCCTCACGGTAGAAAGAAAAACCCCAACGTTCGGCCACATCGCGACGGTAGCAATCTACATTCATCACTTGTTGAATAATTAATACATATTCTTGTATAGTTGATAGCGATCGATAATCGGCAAATTTATCTACTCTGTCAAACACCTCAGTTGTGGGAGAAAAAAGTTTAGTCTTTATTCACTAATATTCCCCTATTCAGGACAGAATTCCTGAATACCAACTTGATGATTTTGCTGCCAGAAGTTCTTGCTACAAAATTGATGATTTTGAGGACAGAAGTCCTGACTTATTAATAGGCGATCGCCAATCATTAGACTTTTTGCAAAAATAGATAATATCTGCGTTCATTTGCGTTCATCTGCGGTTAAAAACAGAAAATCCCGAACTCTTGCAAAAAGTCTAACCACCAATCTTACTTAGTCTTGTCCAAAGTCCGCGCCTCCAACCAAATAGGAATTGCAATCCAAGCAACTGCTAACAGCAAAGCAAATACCGCAAATTGAGCAGCCCAAGCTACCAATTTCTCCAAAGACACAACTTGTCCCAAGAAGTAGGATAAACTCACCATTACAGATGCCCAGCTTGCAGCACCCAGAACATTGAACAGCGAAAATTTCCAAAAAGGCATTTCTGCAATACCTGCTAGGGGGCTAGCAAAAATTCGCAGCAATGCGATGAAACGACCCAAAAATACGGCCTTAGCTGCATTTTTGCTAAACTGTTCTTTTAAGTCAAACAGTTGTTCTTCTCGAAAGCGGAAAAATTGTCCCAGCTTCAGCAGCAGTGGCCAGCCACCGTACCTGCCGATCGCATAACCAAAATTTCCCCCCAATGTAGCACCAGCGATCGCACTGCCGAGTACATACCAGTAATTCAGTTCCCCGCTGCCAGCTAAAAAGCCGCCAGCAATGGTAATTGTCTCACCTGGAAGAGGAACTCCCAGATTTTCCAGCAAAATTCCCAGAAATACTGCCCAGTAGCCGTAATCACGCGCAAACTGCTGAATAGTCTCTAACGATAAAAACTCAAAAGACATTCGATACTGCCTTCGTAAACTTTTGCAAAGCTCAATACATTTATATATTGGCTCGATTCAGCCAATAGTGCAATCTTTCGCTGTGATGAAGAACACACTGTTGTCGCGATCGCTGGTCCAACTAAACATTAGCCTTTGAGGCATACTAGATGAGTAGAGAAGTGTGGCAGTTGCGTTCTGGGCGATCGCTAGCCAGTTTTCCTACTAAATTTATCACAACGGCTCTCCCCACCAATTCCACAAGGGCGATCACACATCCTCAAACATACGCTGAAATTCCCTGAGTCTCTCAAGAGAGTCAGCAACTAAACTAACTTATTCATACTTTACGATCGTAGGATAACTGCTATGGAATTTCCCAACTTCAACCAACCCATCGTCCTTCAACCTCACAACTGCCTCGACTCCCAAGCCGGCAGCCTCCTCCAGCAACAGCTAGCCGAGATTGTGCCCGATCGCCACAAACTCTGGGTAATAGACATGGCCGCCGTAGATTTCATCGACAGTTCCGGGATCTGCGCCTTAGTCGGCGGACTCAACGCCGCCCGCCACCGAGGATGCCGCCTCGTCATCTGCAACCTCTCAGCCACAGTCAAGCTAATTTTTGAAATTACTCAACTCGACCAACTCTTTGAAATCTTCGACAGTTTCGACCAAGTTATCTCCACTGAAACTCCGGCTTTAGTTGCTTGATTAAAATGAGATCCCAAGTTTAAATCTCAATTTTCCCAGAGACTTCAAGCAACCGCAGAGCTAATTCCTATATCATAAATAGGTTTATTTGTCAAGCAATACCAATGACAAATAAATAAATCCGGCACTTGAACGCCGACAGAAGCGATCGCAGGTGCAGCCGGAAAAGGCCAAAGTCGATCGAAACAAATCCTTTCCCCCACAAACCCGAACTGCATCAAATAAGTCGCCGGCGGCGCATTTAAAAGATTCAGCAAGCGGTAAGCCAACTCATACAACTGCTGTCGCCAAACATCCGACAAATGCACCGGTTGAGAGTAACTCAACTCGCCAGACTGCTTGTCAGCTTCCCCACCGATCACCTCAGCATACAGTGGCCCCTTTGCCGTCAACACCACAGGCAGCCAAAAATTGCCAGCACCGACGGGAAAAAGCAGCTCCTGGGACACTCGATCGCGCGCTGCGGAAACATTGCCACAAAATCGAAACACATCTTGAGCCGGAAAAACCAGATTTTCTGGCACCTCCAGCGTCAAAGGACAAACGATCGCCCCACCCGGAGCGATCGCGCCTGAATTGAGTTCCGAAACCTCACAGATATTGACTTCTGTTAAAGGATGAGATTGAGCGATCGCCGCCTTGAGACTTGCGGCCGAATCTTTCTCACCACCCGCCACAATCAAAACCTTAGACATTGCCAAAGCTCGGCATTTGAATTCCCCGATCGTCCTCAGCATCGACGCTCGGCAGATCCAGGCCCTTAGCCTTGCGGCTCCGCACAGCGAGACGGTAAGTTACGCTTTGCAACTCAGTGTGCAACTGGCGGTTTTCCTTTTGCAATTGATCCAACTTTTCCTTAATTGGCTCGATGCGCTCGGCAAACTTTTGGCGGTAAACCCCTGGCAATTCCTGAACCACCTGTTCCAGCATCCGAGAGCGATCCGTCAATTCTTGCACCGACTGCCGCAGTTGGTAAACCTCAGCATCCCGCTCCGCGATTTGTTCCTGATAAAAACTCACCTGTTCTTCAACAGCTTGGAGTTGTTCCCGCATGGCCTGCATTTGAGCTTGGTGGCGATCGGAAACTTCCGGCGCCGGCACAAAATTAGAATTGCCCTTCACCAGCCTGAAAAGTTCTTGAGACAACTGCTGCACCAATTGGTCGCGCATTTGCAGCTCTTCGGTGAGACGAGATACCTCTGATTGCAATTCTTTTGAGCTTACAAGTTTAGTTTGATTCACGATGACTCTCAGCTTTTGTTATATAATGTGTTTCTCTTTAAAAATATCTTTCCCTTACCGCAGAGGCAAGAGGCACTTCAAAATTTTTGAACCCATTAGCGTAAATCGAGCCAGCGACCCGATGTCAAGGGTAAAGCTCAGTTTAACTCAAATCAGGCATCCACGTCACCACCTTAGTTTCTTGCAATAGACCGAGGTAAAATCCTAGGTTTTGCTCCCTAAATCAGGTTTCTTAGCTTTTTTTGAGAATAGTGCCAGAACTCCGATCTAACCAATCACAGCCGAAAGCACTTTTCCAGCTTCGTCCACGGTGGTGCCAAAACAGATAATGCCGTCCTCGTGACCGGCCATGGCCAGAATTTTGCGATCAGCCAAATTCTCCTCCTCAAAAAGCCTAAACATTTCTAAGGCCATCTGAGGAGTGCCGTAAGGTATTTCTTTTCTAGTAGTAGGAATTTTAAACAGCAGTTGCTGCCATAGCTTAGGATTATGGACGTGAATTATCCCGCCCACCTCCTCTCTCTGAAGGTACAGGGCCCCGTGAGTCAGGGACTCCGACGAAGCTTGTACGGGCCCCCGGCAGCCGAGGAAATTTTGTTCTAAGTTAAATTCGGTAACAGTACAGTATGATTCTGGTCCCAGAGTCTTCAAGTGTGCAGTCTGGGTTCCCGAAATCACGAATTGGCAAGAATTTCCGAGTCTGACGCTGACGTTGCCAAACCCTATGCCATTTTCGTAGACGCCAATTAATCCCCAATCGTGGAGCCGATCGCGCCAGTCCATCAAATCTCCTATGTTCCGGGCAGCTACAGGTTCTGCTTCTTCCCAGTCACAGCGGTACTTAACGACTCCTTCATCCATTTTTTTGTATGATCAGACACTACTCTGACACGACAGACATGACCCAAGCTGAGACTTAATCGAAGTTGTCAAGAAGTTGTCAAACAGCTTTTTTTGCCTGCTGCCTTATGTCTCGGTGCATAAGTGCCTTAACTAATCTACATTCCAGTGTCGCCGTAATTAGCGACCGACATTAGCAAAAAGTAAGCTAGGAAAGTTGAACCAATTATTCCAAAAATCATGGTTTAGCCTCTAGGTGATTACAAAAGTTCAATATGAAAATGTACGCTTTCAGTCGGGGAGTTTGATTCCAGGCTTTTGCCCGATCGAGTTTCTGATGTGAAACTACATAACCTCCCTGAATCGGTTATTGCTCTATACTACAGCATTTCTACTGAGTTTAACTCTACCTTAATAAATATTTAAGGATAAATTACCCCTTAATCCGGTAACTCCGGTAAAAAGCAACCGTAGATTTACTTATTTTTTACGATTATATCTATATTTAAGCAAGAATCAAGCGGAACACAAAAAATATTTTTTTGCCCGTCTGGGACGAACAGGCCCAATCTTCGGGTGTTCTAGGTTAGTCAAAACCTATGTCGATCGAGAAATTTTTAGCTCCGGGGCATCCTAGAAGATAAGAAACCGGGTTGAGGGTAATATCATGTCGCGTAAAATCACCGCAACACCAGCTCCCGTCGGCGGGTTCACCAAAATCTGTAGTAGTAGTATAAGTGATAGATCCCGTAAACCCGCCTCCACCTAGAGGGGGATAGTCGATCGACCGAACCTGATATAAGTCCTATTAAGAAAAAAACAAGCCGATCGAGCAGTGATGGCCCAATCAGCTAAATTTTTCTGTGAAGCGCGATCGCTCGTAGCCCTTTAAATGTGGAAGTGATACAAGATGCTGCCGTCGTCTTTAATTTCGCAATTGGCATTAAAAACTTCAGCTTGTTGGTTCAAAAAACGCTGAGCTACATCCGGCGACAGCCGCGTTTCCATCGCAAACCGCACCAGAGTAATTTCGCCGCGGCCTTCTTTGATCAGTCGGTACAAAGCACTTTGGAGCCTTTCGCTCTCTTCTCGCTGAAAAGCTGCTTTGTACCTCCAATCCGCCACTGAAGGAATCAAACCACGGCTGACCAAAATCGCCAACAGCAAGCCAATTCCCACAATCAGAGGCACTGTCGGATCGCTCGTGGGCGTCGCCACAATTTGTGGCACTGTAGCGGCGGCCAAACTGCTAACCATTTCTTTTTCCGACGCTTGCGTATCCGCCATTGCAAGCTGAGTTTTGTTGTAAAAGTCTTGCTGAAGCTTCATTTGCTGCAACAGGCGAGCGCGCTCTCTTTCGTATTGGTCGAGTTTTTGCTGAGCTTGTTTCAGGTCTTGAGTGACTTGTGCCAAGCGTTGGTTGAGCGACTGATTGACTGATTGCCACCGATATCTGTTAATCAGGCGGCTTTTTTCCACCATGCCCTTCATCAACATATCCGCCGTTTGGATTGCTTGCTCCTGATCGAGCGAGCGATACCCAACAACAATCTCTAGGGGTTGTTCCGGCTTAGAAATCTTGACACTAGCATTTTGTCGAACTTGCTGGGGCGACAGCTTAACTGCATCTGCCACTGCTTTGACAACATTATCTGCCAGCAGAACCTCTGGGGTGAGTTGCTCTCCCTGCTTGAGAATTGTCGTGCCCGTGGTCGAAAATTTGACTGGCGGATTATTAGAAGTGAGAGTGCCTTGAGCCATGAATCCGGGGGGCGGGGCGAGGCGGTAGGCCAGGGCGCCTGAAATACCCATAATTACAGCAAAACTGCCTAGGGCAATCCATCTGTATTGATTTGCTGAAGATCTAAAACGTAAATTTCCCATTTTGATAGTCAAGTCATAACATTCGCTTGCCGCAGCTACTGCCAAACGCCAGAGCGATCGTTTCTTTCTGGTTATTCAAATTGACTGCTGAAATTTTTCTCAGTTTGTACCTAAAAGCTATTAGCTTTTGAGAGTTGTCAATATTCATGAGTCCAAAAAACCGATCGCGCTTTTATTTGATCCGAGCTATAACTTCAGTTTTTGTCCTTAATAATTAATCTGTAACAAGGCTTCTGGAAGTCTACTGGCATCAGACTAGCACTCAGGCGTGCGAGATCCTCGCCTCCCCGTGTTTGTTGACATTCAAAACTGTCTCCTTTTCACCCTTGGCAATCCTCCAATTATCTTACGTCTTGGCGTCTTGCGGACGCGGTTGAAGAATAAAAAAAACCTTAAATAATCTGCCTAAAAACTTAACAAGCAAGAATTATACCATGCAGTTAAGAGTTTGCTGCAAATTAAAAAAAATTGTGGATCGGGGGGCGAGACCCGATCCACATATTCACATAACAATTATGGTTCGATCAGTTGATGGTTTGATCGAGCTCGCCTAGGCGAATGTTCAGAAGCCGATCGGCAAAATAAGACCCTCGCGGGCCATGACAGCCTTCGGAAAAGCGATTTGCACGTCTTCGGCGATGCGATCAAGAAAATCGTCTGTGTGAGCCGGATCATGGTGAAAAATCACCACTCGTTTTACGCGGGCCTCCTTAGCCATTCTCACCGCTTCCTGCCAAGTCGAGTGTCCCCAACCCACCTTGGGAGACTTGGGATTGTGATATTCCTCGTCTGTGTACATCGCATCGTAAATCAGCACATCAGCGTCGAGGGCTAAATTGTAGACATTCTCATCTAGGCGATCGGGAAAATGTTCAGTATCCGAACAATAAACAACAGATCGTCCCTGCCAAGTCACCCGATATCCCATAGCAGTATTCGGGTGATTCAGAGAACCCGTCCTAATCTCAATATCATCCAGCATCATCGTCTGGTTGTGATTGAGTTCGTAGAAATTCAAATCTGCCTGCAAACCCATCAGCGGCACCGGCGAATTCGAGTGGAGTACCCGTTCGACGAAGTGCCTTTTCATGCAATCTCCATCCGGCGGAGTCGCCCCGTAAATATCAAAGCTATTGCCGCGGATGAAAGCTGGGGCGAACAGCGGGAAACCTTGAATGTGATCCCAGTGATAGTGAGTAAAAAACATATAAGCTTGCACCGGCATTTCTTGCACCAACTGGTCTCCCAGCATCCGCAAGCCTGTTCCGCCGTCAAAAATCAAGCGTTTGCCAGCGACTCGCATTTCCAAACAAGAAGTATTGCCGCCGTAGCGAACAGTTTCCTGTCCAGGTGTCGGAACACTGCCCCGCACGCCCCAGAACTGTACGACAAAATCATCTATACCTTTTATTGATTCGGAGGGTTGAGGGCAATCAACGGGAGTTGCCGCTACAGAGGACAAGCTGATTTCCATTTTAAAATTCAGGCTTTAAGGTTCCACATTGTCCGTGATGGCGCAGCAGATGGTCGCACAACACTAAAGCTACCATCGCTTCCACCATTGGCACAGCTCTTGGCAAAACGCAAGGGTCATGCCGTCCCTTGGCAGCCAGCAGCGTTTCTTCGCCTTCTCGGGTAACGGTGCGCTGCTGCTGGCGAATTGTCGCAGTCGGCTTGAATGCCGCCCGCAAAATGATATTTTCGCCGTTAGCAATCCCACCCTGAATTCCGCCAGAGCGATTCGTCACTGTACGAATTACACCCTTATCATCAGTATAGTATTCATCATTATGTTCGCTGCCCTTGAGCAGAGTCCCGGCAAACCCGGAACCAATTTCAAAGCCTTTGCTGGCGGGCAAGGACATGATGGCTTTGGCGAAATCGGCTTCGAGTTTGTCGAATACGGGCATTCCCAGACCTTTGGGTACATTGCGGGCGACGCATTCGACTACACCGCCGATCGAATCTCCACTATCCCGAACTTTTTCGATTAGTTCAATCATTCTTTCGGCGCATTCGGCATCTGGACAGCGGACGATGTTGCTTTCTACTTGTTCTAAGGTAACAGTGTCCGGGTCGGCGACACATTCTAAATCTTTGATGCGTTTGACGTAGCCGACTATTTCGACTCCTGCTGCTTGTTTGAGAATTTTTTTAGCGATCGCGCCTGCTGCTACTCTACCTATTGTCTCTCTCGCCGAACTTCGACCTCCGCCTTGCCAGTTACGAATTCCGTACTTGGCATCGTAGGTAGCATCAGCGTGGGAAGGGCGGTAAGTTGTCGCCATTTCTTCGTAGTCTTGGGGGCGAGTGTTTTGATTGCGGACTAAAATGGCGATCGGCGTTCCCAAAGTTTTGCCTTCAAACACCCCCGACAGAATTTCGCAGGTATCTGCTTCTTTGCGGGGCGTAGTAATTTTGCTTTGGCCAGGGCGGCGGCGATCGAGTTCGGCTTGAATTTCCGATGCGTCGATCGACACCAGGGGCGGGCAACCATCAATTACTACTCCCACACCGCCGCCGTGAGATTCCCCAAATGTCGAGATCCGAAATAAATGCCCAAATGTGTTCCCCATGATGCTTTAGCCTGACACCTAATAATTTTTAGCTTAAATGGAATAGAGATTTACTGTATTTCTGAAAAATATACCATTGACGAGTAGGCGACAGGCGATCGCCTCACAGCATCACTCCCTTCCCAGTATAAAAATATCTCCGAGGGAGATGGGGAGAGGGAGATGGCGAGAGAGGGAGATAAAAAAATATTCCTTCTTCCTTCTTCCTTCTTCCTTCTTCCTTCTTCCTTCTTCCTTCTTCCTTCTTCCTTCTTCCTTCTTTAGTCTTCGTGTTCTTCAAAAGGATCTCTCAATTCCTTAGCGGGAGGGCCGAAAGCCGTGTAGATCGAGAAACCGGTGATGGCCACCAGACACACACCGAGAGAAATGCCGAGAACTGCTGCGGGTTCCATATTTTTGATCGATTATGAGTGCTCCACTCTATAATATTACAAAAAATAACAATCCGTCTGAAAGTCTAGTGATTTTAGGCGCTGTACGCTATGGCAGCCAACCCCCACTCCCCGTTTTGCGAGTCCCCCTGCAGCATTTCTGAGAAATTGCGATCGCAATTAGCGGTAGAAATATGTCAAACTTTTCTGTAGAGATTCATTGCAGGTGACTTATGGCACAACGGACTTGGTTAGGAGATATACTCAAACCCCTTAACTCGGAATACGGCAAGGTAGCCCCCGGCTGGGGAACCACGCTATTGATGAGCGTGTTCATTGGACTGTTTTTCGTGTTCTTGTTGATTATTTTGCAAATCTACAACTCTTCTCTGATTCTGGAGAGTGTGGATATGGATTGGTCGAGCCTAGGCCGCTAAAAATTGATCACAAAACAGTAAGGCTAAAAGTAAAAGCTTAGGGTTGAGGAGAAAGGGTAAAAGCTAAGTTTTTCCGTTTTTCCTTACCCTTTCCGATTACTTTTTCCATAAATAAACAAGAAGTAACTAAACAAATTGCTGGAGAAAAACAATGAATATTTTTGGCATTGGTTTGCCCGAAATGGCAGTTATTTTTACGATCGCCCTATTGGTATTTGGCCCGAAAAAATTACCAGAAATTGGCAGGAGTATGGGGAAGGCAATTCGGGGCTTTCAAGACGCTTCGCGGGATTTTGAGTCGGAGTTCACGCGGGAAGCTAAGCAGTTAGAAGAAGCAGTAGCAACTAGCAGCAAACCGGCAACTGAAAAACTCGCCGCGGCTACTCCCAAGGAAGATAGCACAGACAGTTAAATGAACAACACTCAGAAGTCGGAAACACCAGCGGAGTTAGTGATTCCCCAGCTAATTGTTGGCTTGGGCAATCCCGAACCTAAATACGATCGCACCCGACACAACATAGGCTTTAATGCTGTCGATGCCTTGGCTAAATCTTGGCAGATTTCGCTGTCGGAAAATCGCAAATTTCAAGGCATATTTGGCGAGGGAAACCGGCCGCGGGGACAGAAAATTCGCTTGCTGAAACCGCTTACTTACATGAATCTGTCGGGTCAATCGATTCGGGCGGCGACGGATTGGTACAAGATACCTGCTGAGTCGGTATTAATAGTATACGATGATATGGATTTGCCGATCGGGAAATTGAGAATGCGGCTTGCAGGTTCTGCCGGCGGACACAACGGCATGAAATCGACAATTTCTCATTTGGGCACAGACAAGTTTCCCCGCTTGCGGATTGGCATCGGCAAACCTCAAAACGATGCGGCTAAAAATGAGAAAGATACGATTTCCTTCGTTTTAGGAAAATTTTCCTCAGAGGAAAGTCAGTTAGTAGAGAAAGTGCTTAAACTGGTTGTAGAAGCTGTGGAACTGAGTCTGCACCAAGGAGTAGAAAAAGCCATGAGCCTTTACAATAGTCGCACAATTGCAGAAACAAACGCGGAAACAAAAAGGTGAGTTCGAGACGTTTGCCTGAAACAACTGCATATGTCCGGGTTACTGGCCAATCTTGGCAAAAAGGCACGATTGAGGGTGAAGTGACTGCCGGCAATTTTGAGTGGCAGTTTCAGTGGCGTTTCACGTCAGAAAAAACACTGATACTTGAGCCTTCTCAGGGTAGGGCATTGATTCAGGAACCGCTGCACCGTTTTCTGGAAAAATGGGATTATCAGCTTGAACCTGGTGGGGATTATTCGTTTACGGTTAGGGCTGAGTTTTAAAATCTTGGTAATGGGAAATCTGGCAAAGGTAATCGGGAATAAAAACTTCTTTTAGTAGGATATCCCGCTTCCACTAATTCTTTAATTAATCACGGGAAATGGCTGTAATGGGAAATTGGGAAACGGTAATCGGGAAGGCAAACTTTCTCTAGTAGGAGGTCCCGATTCCAGTAATTCTTTAATTAAAGCAGGTGGCGTCCCTTCTCGGTAAGCCCCGCAATAATACATCGTCAAAACAGCTTTGTAAGCCCAGTGATTTGATGGTACATCGGTAAAAGGATTGGGCAGGGTTTCAGCCTGATTCTGCACGCAAGCATTGAGAATTTGTTCTCGCGTTGGCTGCACTTGAACTAAAGAATTATTTGGCTTTATTTGTGCAGGATTTTGTGCTTGTACGGGAAATGAACAACTGGCACTAATTAGCAGTATCATTGTGGAAACGATTCTGAGTTTAAGCATCTAATTTCCTCTTGTGCGACAATATATCCTAACTTCCACTGCATTCCCTGAAAACTATGCTGGGTCGTACCCTCCGCAATCATTATCAAATTATCAAATTCTTGGGGAAAGGCGGTTTTGGCCACACCTACCTTGCCAAAGATTTAGACTTACCCGGACATCCCCAGTGCGTCGTTAAACATCTTAAACCGCAAAACGCTGACCCTGGCCTTTTGCTAATGGCCAAACGCTTATTCGATAAAGAAGCCCAAACCCTGCATAAATTGGGTAAGCTACACGACCAAATCCCCAGCCTTTTCGCCCACTTTGAGGAAAAGGGCAAATTTTATTTGGTGCAAGATTTTATCGAAGGACATGACCTTACCAAAGAACTGATTCTCGGTAAAAAATCAAGCGAATCCCATACTATTAAATTATTGCACGATATCTTAGAAGTTTTAGCCATTGTTCATCAGCAAAATGTGATTCATCGTGACTTGAAACCTGCTAATTTAATGCGCCGCTATGATGGTAAAATTATCTTGATTGATTTCGGGGCGGTCAAGGAAATTAGCACAATGGTTGTTAATGCTCAAGGACAAACTCGCTTCACCGTTGGCATTGGTACTTCGGGTTATATGCCCAGCGAACAAGCGAACGGCAAACCTAAACTGTGTAGCGATATTTATGCAGTGGGGATGATTGGGATTCAAGCATTGACTGGTCAACCTCCTGATACCTTACCACAAGATCCGCAGACGGGAGAAGTTATTTGGCGAAATCAAGCGCAAGTTAGCAATTATTTAGCAAATGTGTTAGATAAAATGGTGCGCGATCATTTCAGTCAGCGCTATCAAAATGCAGAGCAAGCATTGCAAGCAATTTTATCTTTGTCGCCGCCTCCGACACCAACACCAACACCACCGACACCAACACCACCGACACCAACACCACCGACACCAACACCACTGACACCAACACCAACACCAACACCAACACCAACACCACTGACACCAACACCAACACCAACACCAACACCAACACCACCGCCAACACCACCGCCACCAACACCGCCACCAACACCGCCACCAACACCGCCACCAACACCAACTGTGTATCAAAGTTTGGGGAACAAATCGCCTCAACCTGTAAAAGTATTGTCAAATCCCCTAAAAACAGTTCAATTTGAAACGGTGACAGTGAATTCAAAGGGGAAAATCACCAAGCGCAGCCAAAGTCAAGCACAGGTTTTTACAGAAACTATCGCCAATGGCGTTACTTTAGAAATGGTTTCTATCCCCAAAGGCAGCTTCAAAATGGGTGCACCTGCAACGCAACGAGGAACCGATGACGAGGAAAGACCTCAACATCAGGTGACAATCAAACCGTTTCTGCTGGGGAAATACCCGATTACTCAAGCACAGTGGGAAGTAGTAGCTAATCTGCCTAAAATTCAGTATGACCTTAATCCTGACCCTTCTAGCTTCAAGGGTAAAAACCTTCCTGTAGAAAAGGTTTCTTGGTATCATGCTGTTGAATTTTGTGCCAGATTGTCTCGGAAGACGGGTAGAAGCTATCGCCTTCCTAGTGAGGCGGAATGGGAATATGCTTGTCGGGCTGGGACAACTACTCCATTTCATTTTGGGGACACAGTTACCCCGGATTTAGCCAATTATCGTGGCAATTTTCCCTACGGTTCTGCACCGAAGGGAATCTATCGTGAAAAAACAACTGTTGTGGGTAGTTTTCCACCTAATAGCTTTGGACTTTACGATATGCACGGGAATGTTTGGGAATGGTGTCAAGATATTTCCCACGATGATTATAACGGTGCGCCGACTGACGGAAGTGCTTGGGAAAGTGGTGGAGACAGTAAATACCGAGTGATGCGTGGGTGTTCGTGGTACGACGATGCGGTCTATTGCCGTGCTGCCTTCCGCTACTACGTCTCTGCGGGCCTCTTGGGCTGGTGCGGGGGTTTTCGTGTAGCGGTTGCTTCGGTTTCTTCGTCGTCCTAGTTTTCCCCGCGAGGACTCTTCTTGGCTATTTTGCCCTTTTGCTCTTTACTCTTTTGTCTTTTTCACTTTTTTGGTCGCCTCTGGTGACTCGATTTTTTTTTGCACTCGTGGATGCACTCCCGACAAAGACACCGGGTTTTTTACTTAATCTGTGGAGTACAGCGAAGGATATCCTCAAAAAACCCGGTTTCTGGCCACCTGTGCGTAAGTTCTGTTTGGGAAAATCACTGTCATTGTGTCAATGCTTTCTGTATAGACAAGTCTGCTGAAATAGTCTGGTTTATTTACGGAGGAGTTGATGCTGATTTAGGATGGGTTCCAGCGTAGTCAACTATTTTTTTTTTCAGATTCACCGCCGAACAGATTATAATTAGAAATATTGATTTTTATCACGAATAGTCGCATAGGAGATTTATAAAATGAATAACCTATTAGAAGAAACTTTTGCCACCGTCTCTCAACTACCCGAAGCAGAACAAAATGCCATAGCATCCTTAATTTTAGACAAGATATCAGCACCAAGAGTCGCGCCTTTCCTCATTTCCCAATCAGACATCGAAACCCTAGAAAAATCATACATTTTCCGAGACAAGACAGAAGTCATTGAATTTATTAACAAATATCCGTTTTTACTTCCCGTTGTGCTAGAAGCACCCGTTCAAATTAGCAATTATTTTGCCGAACAAAAACTATTACTTCAAGTCATCAATGACCCCGAAATTCCTAACTATGTTCATCTGGTTCTCTCAATCATCTTGACAGACCTCGATCCCGATGAAGCAATGGATAGAGAAGACGAATTGCGTAAAAATTGGTCTAGGGGATTATCCCATGAAATTCGGGAGCATTTTTATACGATTTTGGAATATACTGATGAGTTTTGATTGGTCGCAATACCTAAATTTAGCAAAAGAACTTGCTGGTCAAGCAACTATTCCTGCTGAACAGGAGGCGCGATTGAGGGATGCTATCAGTCGTTCCTATTATGCTGCTTTTATCTTAGCGCGGAACTATTTGCGAGATAAACAAGGTCATTCCCTGCCAAAAACTAGCGATATTCACCGCTATGTTTGGCAAGAATTTGATATTAATCCTGACTCAAGATATCAATTAATCGCCGATAATTTAGCAGTGTTGCGCCGATATCGAAATCAAGCAGACTATGACGATAATTTTCCCTTATTATCTGCGATTGCTACTATTGCGATCAAGCGTTCTCAAGAAATAATTTATAACCTAAATAATCTCTAAATATCAATTTAATCTGATAATGCCTTTGCTAAAACAGCAGTAGTTGTAGGGTGTGTCGCCTGCGATAAATTCCTAACTAAATACCAACAATCTCATAGCGACGCACCTGATGGATATATTACAAACCCTTGGAATGTTCAGACATTTTTCGCATTCCCACAGCCAATACGCTCAAAAACAACAGCCCGATCGCCCCAGCTAGCGGATTGCCGTTAACTCCTGTCACCCACTCGGGAACAGATGCCGAATATCGCACTAACTGCCCGATGTTGATCGTGTAATATCCCCAGACTAAACCTGCATGAAGCCCGATCGACAAACCGAGGCGATTTTGGCGCGATCTTTTTCCCCAAACCAGACTCAAACCCAGCAACAACAACCCCGGAAACTGCGGCCAACTCCCCAGCATAGCCGCGACAGGTTTGATAAAATGAGAGAGGGCAAACACCAAGCTATTCGCCCACAGAGATATTTTATAATTGTAATCCCGCTGCAACTCGTCCAGCAACCAACCACGGAATACCAACTCCTCCGCAAAACCGACTCCAAGAGCACTTAACAGCCCTTCTGCGATGATTCTAGGCAAATTATCAGAATTTTGCCACGCGACTAAGCCGAACAGCCCTTGCACCGCAAATAAGCTGAAAGTGAGACAAAGCCCGATCGCCAATCCAATTAAAAGCTCAAGACCGTTTTTTCGCGTATTGATTAACCCGTAGCTTTTGAGTAATTGGGTTTGTCCGTAAACCTGTTTTCCCCAGCGCGGCACTAGGAACAGAAATTCAGTAAACAACAATCCCATTGTCAGAATAGTTGCTAGATTACTATCTTTAACTAAGAGATAAATTGGTGCTGCTAGCGGCAGCCAAATTGCTAGCAAGATTAATAGGAAAATTATCACACGTAAAGGAAATGGATAACTGGCTATTATGTGGAGGCGGTTAATCATTGTTGTAAATTAAACAGGTTTTACATGATATCTGTAAGGACACAGCAATGCTGTGTCCTTACCAGGATTAGGACACAGCATTGCTGTGTCCCTACCCGGATTCTAAACACACCATTGCCGTACCCCTAATGTACAAAGCAGACGGAAAAAGCTAGAATGGCATCATATCGGTTAAAAATTTAAGTGAAGCAAAGCTATAACATCAGGTAACAATGACTGAAGCCTCCGATTTTTCAAATGTCGATCGCGAATTAGATGACACAATTTTAAGCTTCGCAGACATTCAGGCAGAACTCAACCTGCGCCACGCTAAAGATGCTCTGCGAGATATAGTAGAAAATCTCGACTTGACAGTTCAAGAGCGAACTGGACTGGAACCGGAAATTGGCGGGTTGGAGAAAATGCTCGACAAGCTAGAGCGCGCTTGCGTGCAAATAGCTGTGTTTGGGATGGTGGGAAGGGGAAAATCTTCGGTTTTGAACGCGCTGCTAGGTCAAAATGTGTTTGAAACTGGCCCGACTCACGGGGTGACTCGCACCACGACTATCGGGCAGTGGGATGTCGGAGAGGGAATTGATGAGAATTTGCCCGATAGACTTTCGCCAGTTGTTTACCGTTTGTCGCAAGTAGAATTAATCGACACCCCGGGAATAGATGAAGTTGACGGCGAAACTCGCGAACTTTTAGCCCGCCGCGTTGCTCAACAAGCAGATTTGATTTTGTTTGTAGTTGCTGGCGACATTACAAAGGTGGAATACGCAGCACTTTCGCAGTTGCGGGAAGCCGGAAAACCGATGTTATTAGTGTTTAATAAAATTGACCAGTATCCTGATGCAGACAGGCTGGCAATTTATCATAAAATTCGAGATGATCGCGTAAGAGAATTGTTGTCTCCCGATGAAATTGTGATGGCGGCGGCTTCGCCTTTGACGGCGAGGGCGGTGCGCCGTCCCGACGGAAGTATGGGCGTGCAAATGACTCGCAGTTTGCCACAAGTGCAAGATTTAAAATTAAAGATTTTGGAGATTTTAGACCGGGAAGGCAAATCTTTGGTCGCGCTGAATACGATGCTCTGTGCGGGGGATATTAACGAGCATTTGGTGCAGCGAAAAATGGAAATTCGAGATGACGCGGCTAATCGCATTATCTGGAACGGGGTAATGACTAAAGCTGTGGCGATCGCACTTAATCCAATTACTGTAGTTGATATTCTTAGCGGTGCGGTAATTGATGTGGTGATGATCTTAACTTTATCTAAAGTTTACGGCATTGCGATGACGGAAGCGGGCGCGGTGGAATTGCTGCAAAAGATTGCGATTAGTATGGGCGGGATTACTGCCGGCGAATTGTTGGCTAATTTTGGTTTGAGCTCGTTGAAAGGATTGTTGGGTTTGGCGACGCCGGCGACGGGGGGTTTGGCTTTAGGGCCTTATTTGTCTGTAGCGGTGACGCAAGCTGCAATTGCGGGGGTTTCTTCCTACGGTATTGGTCAAGTTACTAAGGCTTATTTGGCTAATGGCGCTTCTTGGGGAGATGATGGGCCAAAGGCTGTTGTGAGCAAGATTTTGTCTTCTTTGGATGAGGATTCTATTTTAAATCGGATTAAGGAGGAGTTGCGGGCTAAGTTGGATTTGGGAAGTGTGGAAAAACAGAAATCTTAGCGATCGGCTTTTTTACGTTTACCCAGCAATTATGGCGCAGCCCTGCCGCAATCTGGCAGGGGTTTCAACCCCTGCTTCAAAGCTAAATTTGTGTGAAGACAATTTAACAAATTATTAGGATAACAACCAATTACCAATTACCAATTATTACTGTATCTTACTAACTCATGACTTAGCCAATTGGCACAGGTTGGGCGATTGTGGCAAATAAGATGCGCCGTGCAAACTCTACTCTAATTCCGCGAAGGCGGACTTTGCTTGTGTAGCCGCCAATTCGATTCGGCGGGTTAACATCGAATTGTTAATCCGAATTCGATTTGGCGGCTTAACATCAGGTTTTCTACCCTAATTCGATCCTATTTATAACCTCTATTTTTCTCTGACCAAATGCGGGTTGGTAGTCCCCAAACATAGACAAATCCTTCGGCAGCTTTGTGATCGAATTCGTCTTCTGCGCCGTAGGTTGCTAAGTCGAAACTGTACAGAGAATTGTCAGATTTGCGGCCGACGATAGTCGCATTGCCTTTGAAGAGTTTGAGCCGCACGGTTCCAGTTACTCGCTTTTGCGTGTCCTGAATAAATGCGTCTAAAGCGGTTTTCAAAGGATTGTACCAAAGACCGTTGTAAATCATTTGGCTGTAGGTTTCTTCGATGCCTCGCTTGTATCGCGTTACATCTGCTGTCAGCGTCAAACTTTCTAAGTCCCGGTGCGCGTGCATCAAAACTAAAATCGCTGGTGTTTCGTAAATTTCCCGCGATTTAATCCCAACTAGGCGGTTTTCAATCATGTCGATGCGCCCGACTCCGTGATTTCCAACTGTTTCGTTGAGTTGGGAAATTAAGGCGACTGGTGATAACTCTTTGCCGTTCAAACTGACAGGATTTCCGAACTCGAAACCGATTTCAATATATTCGGGTGTGTCGGGAGTTTGCTCGATCGCCTTTGTCATCAAAAACACTTCTTCCGGCGGTTCCGCCCAAGGATCTTCGAGGATTCCGGCTTCAATTGCCATTCCCAATAAGTTGCGATCGATACTGTAAGGCGAAGACTTCTTGACAGGCGACGGAATGCCGCATCTCTCGCCGTATGCGATCGTTTCCTCGCGGCTCATTTTCCACTCCCGCGCTGGTGCTAAGATTTTAATCTTGGGGTTGAGCGCGCCGATCGACACATCGAACCGCACCTGATCGTTTCCTTTGCCGGTGCAACCGTGGGCGATCGCATCTGCACCGTATTTTTCCGCCGCTTCTACTAACAATTTAGCAATCAGCGGGCGAGCGAGGGCAGTCGAAAGGGGATAACGGTTTTCGTAAAGTGCGTTAGCTTGAATCGCTGGAAACGCATAGTCTTTGACAAATTCTTCGGTAGCATCAATAACTAAAGATTCCGAAGCACCGGATGCTAAAGCTTTTTTGCGGATCGGTTCTAATTCGTCTCCCTGTCCCAAATCCGCAGCCAGAGTAATTACCTCTTCCACACCCCACTCGTTTTTGAGGTAAGGAATGCAGACGGAGGTATCGACTCCGCCCGAATATGCTAGCACAACTTTTTTAGCGCGACTCATTGCTATTTACATCCTGAATTTAACTGACATCTTGCACCCTTGTCACTAAGCTTTTCAGGGCGGGCTCTTCGGCCCACCCCACAAAAAAATATCATTTTTGTGGAACGGGCATCTTGCCTGTTCTTGAGAATGGTGCCTAATGTGAGGTTTAACCGACTTTTCATTATGCACCTAATTGAGATCGATTCTTGTCAGAAATAGTACAGATTTATATATTCTTTTTTTGCTAAACTTGGCTATTTCGCGGGGGAGTTGCTGCGAAAAATCTGCTACCGTGGGATACGGTAACTGTGGAGATGGGGAAAAACCGTGTTTTTTAGTGTTGTGATTCCGACGTACAATCGTAAACCGATTTTGGCAAAATGTCTACTGGCTTTGGAAAATCAGCAGTTCGGTGAGATTGCCAGAGAGTATGAAGTAATTGTGGTGGACGACGGATCGACCGATGGGACGCTGGAGTGGTTGGCGACAAATGCCGACTTGTTGCCTCATGTGCGATCGATCTGTCAATCTCACCAGGGCCCGGCGGCGGCCCGGAATTTGGGCGTTGAAGATGCTAAGGGCGATACGATTATTTTTATTGACAGCGATTTGGTGGTAACAGAGCATTTTTTGCAAGCGCACGCCGATGCTTTGCTACAGGGTTACAAAGATACGGATGCGGTTTTTACTTACGGCAGTGTGATTAATACTTGCAATTTCGATAATCCTACTTCGGAACCCTACAAAATAACGGATTTTTCGGCGGCTTATTTTGCTACGGGAAATGTGGCGATCGCCCGCCACTGGCTGCTGGCTGCTGGACTGTTTGACAATCGCTTTCAACTGTACGGATGGGAAGATTTAGAATTGGGTGTCAGGTTAAAAAAATTAGGTTTGAAACTGATTAAATGTCCGGCTGCTGTCGGCTATCACTGGCATCCACCTTTTAGTTTAGAGCAAATTCCCGGCATGATTGACCGAGAAATTCAGCGCGGGAGAATGGGAGTTTTGTTTTATCAAAAACACCCAAATTGGGAAGTGCGGATGATGATTCAAATGACTTTTTTGCACCAAATTCTGTGGGGAGTTTTATCATTAGGTGGGATGCTAAACGAGCGAACGATGACTCCTTTTTTGCAGTGGTTGATTGACCAAGGTAAGCCGCAGTTAGCTTTAGAAATCGCTCGGATTTTTCTGAATTGGTATAACGTGAAAGCCGTGTACGCTGCTTCTGGGGAATTGCAGACCGAAACAAAAATACCCTAAGTCAACCCCATCCCGCAAATAAAATATAAGATATTGTATGAGTTTTTCAGGGCCCATTGGTGTCAACTTAAGCTCATAATTAGTAACGGGGTACTGTCGGACAATTATGCCTACACTGCCCTATGGCTGCTTAACAAGGAAGGGGGATTTAGGAAATTCAAGACTTGGGTAAAAACCAGAAATAAAAGAAATTTAGTCTTAAGTTGACACCCATTTCCCGGCCTGTTTTAATTAACTTTTAGAGTGTGTATATCTGCTGATAAAACACAATACAGAGCCACCCGGTCAAGGGAGGCAAAACCGGGTTATAAAATTTGTAAAAGTAAAAGTTTTACCTTTAATCAAAATTGCTTGCTTAGCCTTTGATTTGAGGCATCTAGGCTGTTTTCTCACTCGGCTTCGATAATTGGAGCCACTAACATTTTCAAAGGAGCATTATTTTTGATATAATGACAGATAATTTAGGAGTGTGCTATATAGTCAATAGTTGTGCTGGTTGATCTGAGAGTGTTAGCTAAAAGCGGTTAAGGACTTTAAAAATATTCCCACATATACAACTTGAATAGTTTGAGGGTTTGCTGTGAATACAACTGACGATAAAAATCCAAGACTAGAAACACTTAGACTTCAAAACACTGTCTTACAAGAAAATATTTTAATGGTGGACGACCATCCAGAAAGCTTGCGGCTTTTATCCCAGCTTTTGTCTAAGCGGGGATATAAAGTGCGGCCGACACGAGATGGCAAATTGGCTCTTAACTTTGCTATGTCGAACCCACCAGACTTGATTTTGCTGGACATCATGATGCCCGGTATGGATGGTTATCAAGTCTGCGAACAGCTAAAAGCTTGTCCGCAAACCAAACATATTCCTGTAATTTTTATTAGCTCTTTAAATGAAGTTTTTGATAAAGTCAAAGCTTTTTCGGTGGGGGGGGCAGACTACATTAGTAAACCATTTCAAACAGAAGAAGTGGTGAGTCGCGTCGAAAATCAACTGCTTCTGAGCCGTCTTTATAAACAAATCTTAGCACAAAATGCGCGGCTGCAAGCAGAAATAGAAGAACGCAAACGGATCGAAGCAGAACTCCGAGACAGCCAACGCTGGCTGTCGGCAGTAATTCAAACACATCCTAACCTTTTGTACGTTTCCGATTTGATAGAACAGCGAACTCTGTATATCAACCGCGAAATCTATAGCGATATTGGCTACACCCTTGAAGAAATCCAGAAGATGGCAGGAGGATTTATTCCTAACTTAATACACCCTGACGATTTGCCAGGATTCTCAGAACATCTGAGCAAAATTGACGCAGCAAAGGACGGTGAAAGCTTTGAGTTAGAGTACCGAATTCAGCACAAAAATGGTGAATATCTCTGGTTTGTTAGCGTGGATACAGTGTTTGCCAGAACAGCAGACGACAAACCTTGGAAAATTTTGGGGACGGCTACTGAAATAAGCGATCGCAAACAAGCAGAACTCGAACTTAAAACAGCTTTAGCTGCTTTGGAACGGCAAATTAAGCAAAGATTTCTGCTAGAAACAATTACTCTCGAAATTCGCTACAGCTTAAAGCCGGATCAAGTTTTTCAAACAGCGGCCGCCCAAATAGGTCGAATTTTTAATGCCGATTGCTGCTTGATTCACACCTATACCGAACACCCAATTCCCCGCCTACCTAATGTGGCTGAGTACAGAAAAACCGCATCCCAATCGCTTTTAGAACTACAAATTCCTGTACATGGCAATCCTCACGTTCAATTTATATTGTCCCAAGATCAAGCTGTAGTTTCTGACGATGTTTTTGCCGAACCGCTGCTAGAAAATGTCAGAGATTTGTGTTCTCAAATAGGTTTGAATTCGATGATATCCATCCGCACTTCCTACCAGGGAAAAGCCAACGGAATGATATGCTTGCACCAGTACGATCGCCCTCGCCACTGGACACAGGATGAGATCAGATTATTGAGCGCTGTGGCGGCACAAATGGGAATTGCGATCGCTCAAGCAAATCTTCTGGAACAAGATAAACAACAGCGGCTTAAACTTCAACAAAGCGAAGCTAGTCTAGCAGCAGCCCAGAAAATTGCCCATATCGGCAGTTGGGAATTTGATGTAGTCACAAATAAAATTATTTGGTCAGAAGAAGTATTCCGCATTTTTGGTCTTGACTCAACCGCAACTGAACCGACATCTGCCAAACTTTTAAAAATGTGTCATCCCGACGACAGAGAATTCTTTCAACAAACAGTCAGCCTAACTATCTCACAAGGCATTTCCTACAAAAGAGAGTTTCGATTTTTGCATCCTAGCGGTCAAATTATATACGTGGAAGGAAGGGGGGAAGCTGTTTTTAGCGAAACCGGAGAAGTAATAAAACTGTTGGGAACAGTGATGGATATTAGCGATCGCAAACAAGCCGAAGCAGCTTTACAAATTAGCGAAGAACGTTTTTATCTGGCATTTGAAGGCAGTGCGATGGGATTGTGGGATTGGAATCTGGTTACGGGAGAAGTCTATTTTAATCCGCGGTGGAAAATGATGCTGGGATATGAAGTAGAGGAAATAGCAAATAGTTTTGCATCCTGGGAAAAACTGGTACATCCAGAGGATTTGTCTCCGGCTCAAGCAGCGCTAAATGCTCACCTGCAAGGCAAAAGTCCTACTTACGAAGTGGAATTTAGGATGCTGACAAAATCCGGCGAGTGGAAGTGGATTTTAGCTCAAGCGAAGGTGATGGAACACGACGCTTCGGCAAATCCTTTGCGGATGACGGGTACGCATATTGATATTAGCGATCGCAAACAAGCCGAAGTAGATTTACAATTTAGCGAACAGCGAGAACGAGAAAAAGCGAAACAGTTAGAAAAAACTTTAGCAGACTTACAAAAAGCTCAATCTCAGCTTATTCAAGCCGAGAAAATGTCAAGTATCGGGCAAATGGTAGCGGGAGTAGCTCACGAAATTAATAACCCTATCAGCTTCATCTATGGCAATATTATTCCCGCCGCACAGTACGCTCGCGATTTGGTAAAATTGATCGAGCTCTACCAGCAATACTATCCTAAACCAGTTCATGAAATAGCCAATGAATTGGCAGAAGTCGAGGTAGATTTTATTGCTGGGGATTTTCCAAAAATCATGGCTTCAATGCAAGAAGGTGCTAACCGAATTAAGCAGATAGTCCTGTCTTTGAGAAACTTTTCGAGACTAGACGAAACAGAGCGCAAAGTAATAGATATTCATGAAGGGATAGAGAGCACTTTGGTGATTTTGCAGCACCGATTCCAGTCACAGCCAAAACGTCGAGAGATTCAAGTTATTAAAAATTACGGGAACCTGCCCAAAGTCGAGTGTTATCCGGCTCAATTAAACCAGGTATTTATGAATTTGCTGGTAAATGCGATCGACTCTATGGAAGAGTCATCAGCCCACTGTACTTGCAAAGTTAACCAGCTTCGCATTGTTACTGAAGTCAGCAGCGAAAATCAAGTGTGTGTGCGGATTTCTGACAGCGGACTCGGTATCCGTCCCGAAGTTCAGTCCAGGATGTTTGACCCATTTTTTACTACCAAACCTGTCGGCAGCGGCACTGGTTTGGGGTTGTCAATTAGTTACCAAATTGTGAAAGACACCCACGGCGGTAAGTTGGAGTGTCATTCAGAAGTTGGCCGGGGAACAGAATTTGCGATCAAACTGCCGATTTCGCAAAAAAAGTTAAAAGTTAAAAGTTAGGATAAGCTGTTAAATCATCTGCGGTAAATTAACCCTAATTATTGTAGGGGGTGGTTCACTAACAATACTCCGGACAGTTTTTAAGCAGCCAGAGTACCATAAGACAAGACTGAAGGAAGGTTAGGGTGATTTAAAATC
>NZ_JAUBRA010000160.1:0-2322 GCF_036701555.1 Microcoleus sp. Pol10D4 | reverse complement strand
ACGAATAAACTACACTAAAATTTAGTCGGATTTAACTGTAGCATATTTTGCGTTAAAGTTAAGATGCGTTTACCCTGACAATGGCACTCTGTTATTTAATAATGATGGTTCGTTTACTTATACTCCAAATCCGGGATTTGTTGGAATCGATAGCTTTACTTATAGTGTCAGTGACGGGGTTGCTACCATCCCAGAAATTGTGGCAAATATTAATGTCACAAGTGCCGGGGAATTTAACTTCAGCAACGCCAATTACAGCGTTAATGAAAACGGTCAATTTGCAACAATTACCGTTACTCGCACTGATGCTACTAATTTGGCTGCGACTGTCAGTTACAGTACAAGTAATGGAACCGCTAATGCTGGTAGTGACTATAACCAGACATCGGGGATCTTGAATTTTGGCATTGGTGAAACTGCTCAAAGTTTCATAATTCCCATTGTTGATGATTCAGAGATAGAAGAGGATGAAACTGTTAATTTAACTCTGAACAATCCCACTAACGGAGCCGATTTAGGAGCAATTTCTAGTGCTGTTTTGACTATTGTAGATATAACCCCGACTCCGACACCTGCAGAAACGCCAGCGCCGACTCCGACACCTGCACAAACTCCGACGCCAACTCCGACTCCGACGCCTGCAGAAACTCCGACGCCAACTCCGACACCGACGCCTGCGGAAACTCCAATTCCCACACCGACGCCAACTCCGACACCGACGCCTGCGGAAACTCCAATTCCAACGCCGACTCCGACGCCTGCGGAAACTCCAATTCCAACTCCGACTCCGACACCGACTCCGACGCCTGCGGAAACTCCAATTCCCACACCGACACCGACGCCTGCGGAAACTCCAATTCCCACACCGACACCGACGCCTGCGGAAACTCCAATTCCAACTCCGACTCCGACACCTGCGGAAACTCCGACGCCTGCGGAAACTCCGACGCCTACGGAAACTCCGATACCAATTCCGACGCCAATTCCTGCGGAAACTCCAATTCCGACACCAATTCCTGCGGAAACTCCAATTCCGACACCAATTCCTGCTGAAATTCCAATTCCGACACCGACTGCGACGCCTGTGGAAACTCCGACACCAATTCCGACGCCAATTCCGACATCTGGAGAAACTCCAATTCCGACGGTTAAACCTGGGGAAACGCCGATCGCAACTGACAATTCGATCGCCCCAACCACATCTCCAACAACCGAAACCCCCACACCTTGGCTAATTCCTGCTGCTTCGGAAGACTGTATGTGCGATCGAATCACTTTACCCGATCGCACTTCCATTCCCGGCCCGAATATCCCTGAAAATACCCTCAACGGTACTGACGGTAAAGATACTCTAACCGGCAGCGATATTAATGACATCATCAACGGTTTCAACGGCAGCGACTTGCTAAATGGCTTTCTCGGCAACGACAATATTTACGGCGGCTTGGCTAGCCCTGTTGCTGTTGGCGCGGATGCAGACAGCGACACCATATTTGGCAACGAAAATAACGACTATCTCGTCGGCCACGCTGGGAATGACATTATTTATGCGGGTAAAGATCATGATGTGGCGATCGCAGGCAAAGATAATGACATAGTTTGGGGCGACAAAGGCAACGATACCCTGCTTGGTGATGAAGGTAATGACAGTTTATTTGGTGGCACTTCTGATGCGTCTGACGGTGATTTTACAGGAAAAGATTTGCTTTTTGGGAATAACGGCAACGACGTTTTGTACGGACAAGAAAGCGAAGATACTCTTGCTGGTGGCGAAGACAATGATACCTTACACGGCGGCAAAGATAACGATATAATTTGCGGCGATTCTGGCAATGATTTGCTGTTTGGAGATTTGGGAAATGACAGCATCTGCGGCGGCGATGGCGAGGATACGATTTTCGGAGATATTGACAATATCGCGACGGATGCTAGCAGTCAACAAGATTATTTGTGCGGTGGCAGCGGGAATGATTTAATTTATGGCAATGAAGATGCCGATCAATTGTGTGGCGGTGACGGTAGCGATACTCTGTACGGGGGTAATGGTGATGATACTTTGATTGGGGGAAGTGGCGACGACTGGTTGATGGGAGACTTCGGAAACGATACGCTGCAAGGGGGAAGCGGGCGCGATTACTTTTTCTTGACTGCGGGAGAAGGCCACGATGTAATCGCTGATTTTACGCAAGGTGAAGATTTATTAATTTTAACGGGAGGGTTAACGGTCGATCGACTCAGCATAGTTCAACCCACATTCCGCAGGTCTTTAAATAGAATTGATGGTTATAAAATTTAAAAATTCAAGCCTGAAGTGATTACTCG
>NZ_JAUBRA010000054.1:0-48124 GCF_036701555.1 Microcoleus sp. Pol10D4 | reverse complement strand
TTATGCCAAAGACTTATGGAACGAGTTACAAGAGTGGTATCAAGAGGCGGGGATACTTGAGATTGAGTGGAACGAGAAGGGTAAGGACAAACTGGTTTGGAATGATTTACCTAACCAGTGGGACAAACCTGTGAAAGCTATCAACCAGTTATATGCCCGCCTTTGTGAGATTTTTCCCAAGCTGGAGAAGCATCGGCACACAGAACGGGGGTTTGAGGGTCAGCGGACAATGGGTGATTTTTACTATGTCGGCATCAGCAAACAAAAGTCTGAAAGAAGTGGAAAAAGTGCTCCAGCATCTCCAGCAGTAGACACAGCAAGGATATCGTCTCCAGCAGTGCTCCAGCAAGAAATTTCTGCTGGAGCACTGCTGGAGCAAACAATCCTTACGCAGAGCGCTGCTGGAGATGCTGGAGCACTAAACTCAACTTTGTTAGACTTTTGCAATTCATTCTCCAAACTCTCGGATTCCGACAAGCAAAAACTGACAGAGTTGCTCACTGGCGTTCCCTGCTCTGACCCGCTCAAAGCATTCAGAGTCGGAGACAAAGTGGCTGGCAACAAGCCAGAGGACTCTAGCTATAACTGGCACGGCCGCATCGTTGAGATTCACACAAGCATTAGTTGCAAGGTTGACTGGCAAGAGCGCGAAAAACACAAGGGCGGCAGGGTAATCTCAATGCTCTTCTGTGACCTGCGGAAAATTTAGCCGCTGCCTGACAACTGACGGCTCAATCCCATCCCCCTTAATTGGGGGATTTTTGTGTCTACAGCTTGTCAAGAATTAACTTGAGATCGGATATCAGCTTGCTGGCTGAGTTAGCCCTGTAGCCCGGTTCTTTAGCCTCTATTTTTACCTTAAGGATTCTCAGGTAGCTTAAGCTTTCATCCTGTGTCACAAGTGATTCGCCTGCATCCATTTGACGCGCTACCACCAGTATCTGTTCAGCGAGGGCAACGGGTACTCTGATGGTTTGAGTTTTGCCCGATCGCCACTTGCTCTCATAAGGTTTTAAAGTTTGAATATTTCCGTTGGGATTAGACATGATTCTCTGTCACAAGTGATTGATTACCTTTGTACCCTAACAAAGACTTGTTTGACTGTCAAGCACTGTGTCAAGTGATTCAATCTAATTTTTTAGCTCGTGTACTGTGAGATGTCTACATCCTGTATACAGATTTTGTCTACACGAAGCGACAACAACGTCAAGTCTACAATTTGTCTACAAATCCGGTGGAACTGTAGACAAGGTTGCGAGCGATCGCCTTGACCGTGTGCTTGACCGCAAGAGCTCAAGGAAGCGCAGCGCGATCGGGAAGAAAATAAAAACTCCGCTCCGACCGTCGCAGAATTTCCAGAACCGGCCGACTTGCTCAACCAGTTAAAAGCGCGGCGCAAAAAATCCAGAGCGGACTTGGCAGACGTGGAGACGTTCTTGGAAATATTGGGCTCGGAGAGTTGACCCGTGTCTGCTGAAAGGATGCCGGGATACTACCTGACCCAGATAGGCAGTGTTTCGCATTTGTTGTGCGAAACAAAATGCGAAACAAATGCGAAACAAATAAGGTTTGAGCCGCCCTCTACTTTTCGGTAAAGAACGGCTCAAAGCATTGATGCTATTAGGTTTCATCTACGGGTACGGCAGGACTTGAACCTGCGGCTCGCTGCTTAGAAGGCAGCTACTCTATCCAACTGAGTTACGCACCCAACTCAAAAATCGCTAACAACATTATTGTATCGGTGCAGTGTGCGATCGAGCAAGTAAATTATGTGATGACTTACGCAGAAACCGCTTTGATGTACAAAAATATGGCGTGCAGCGCGATGATTCGGGAAAAAAAACCAAGGTGATGAGAGTGCCTTTGCCTCCAAGACTGTATCTGACAAAAGCTGGAGGGACTCACCTGCAAACAGCACAATTGTAAATTTACAATCAAAACTAGGTAGGACGTGAAGTCGGGTAAAGTATTTAGAGGTCGAGTTGAAACCCCCATATTTGGTCGATCGGATATCTCCCCAAATTAAGACGGAGCTCAGACAGGAAAAGAGTCACAGGTACTTTTTCCAATATCTCTATTAGTTATGTTAACATCCCCTAGTGGCAAAGCCTAAAACGCTGACCGCATTACCGCAAAACCAGAGATCGTCCCCTGCCTGATTTGAGGTATGAGTTGAGCCCGAATGAATAATTTGCTGATATTGAGTTATGTTGGCTAACATTCTACTCGACTTGATATTTCATAAAAATGTGGTAGAACTAGGATTGAAAGACTCAGGTGAAAATCCCTGATGGTACGGAGCCTCTATATAAGCTTCCTCTACGGCATCAAAGCAAAACAGTCAATCGCCCGCTCGGCACGAGCGCTAAAATCAAGCGTTGCCAGTACAGCAGTCGTAAATTGTGCGCGGGGGATTTTCCTTCGTGCATAGATTTATACGCCAAAGCTGAGAGACAATCTCAGCTTAGATATTTGTTAGCATTTGTTAGCAAAAAAGTATCGGAACGCTTGAGGAGAGAACCATCTCTGGGTGATCGGGAGCAATCCTGCTAATTTAAGTGGACTCGCTGAATCAAGAATCCCCTCGCCTTTAGGCATGGGGAGTGTCAAAAGCACAGCACCTCGGCCATGACAGGAGTCAAATCGCAGTGTCATGTTTATTCTGAAACGGCAGGATGTTGAAATAACCAATTTTCAACACCCAAAACGGGATCAACAAATTCCCATTCTCAATTATCAGGGGCAGACTTTTCGCCTGATCAGCGCCTTCAACGGCAAGCAAGCAGAAGACGCCAGAGCCTTGTGGCGGGACTTAACCGACAACCGAGGCAAAGCCTGTGTTCTGCTAGAAGAGCCGGATAGATATAGCGTCTGGGGAAAAGTCCGTTTAGATCAGCTTGCCGGTGAAGAACCGGCAGGGAATGAAGCAGCCAAAGCACCACTGTTCGCGCAGGCTTGTCTGCTGCTGCTCCAAGCTGTTTACTTCGATGTAGAAGACCTCTTAGGCGCAAGGCAAGCCACATCGTTTCAGAAAGATATCGCCAAGGTATTTCAGCAGGGAAACTTCCCCCAGGCAGACTCCCCTGATGCGATAAAAAACTGGCTAACCGTTAGTCCCTTGGAAAATCACAAGGTGCCTCCTTGGCAAGAGCAGCATCTCAAGACCTTATTGCAAGAACTCCACCGCTTGGGCAAATCATATTTTGGCAATACGGACTTCGCGGAGGGAGTGAGCGATGTGCTACAAGATATGCCAGCACCGGATCGGACTCAGTTTCTAGATTGGCTGAAACAATCAGCCCTCAACAAGTTGTGGATCGCAGGATAGAAAATCTGTGACAATTGCTCAGACAATTGGGCCCAGATAAGGGAGCTTAGATAATTGCACTGTAGGGGGTACGCGATATACAGGTTGGATGGCCAACTTGTATTGACCAACCAAATTGTTGATTCGGTTTGGAGGCCACCTATGGTCTGGCAATTTAACTCAGTTTCGATCGCAGTCCCCACCCACAATCATTGATATGAGTGGGGGAGTGTGAAAGCAAAAAAACATATCCCTCAACATTTGAGGGTAGAATTTCCGAGATAGATTGGGTACTGTAAAAGCCTTAAGGGTGGAGACATATACCGTATTTCTATCATTATATTTTCGGATACAAGATCGACTAACAACTAATTCATTGAATTAGTAAATAGATATTATTCTTGCTTAGTCTTTCTAGAGTGTACGAGGGCAAAAGTCCCGACGACACACTGAGGACGCCAGTTATTCCGGAAGCGTCAGATCAAGGTTTTTTGGCGAAAGAATCCTCATCTCGAATCAAAGATTGAGATGGGGTGCGTTCAACCGCTAGTTAGGTCTCGTGGAATCCCTATGAGTAGCACTTCAGAAAAGTCATCTACATCTTCATCTTTACTGTCAGCTCAGACCCTAGTGATTGCGGGCATTGTCTGGGCTGTAATGGCGCTGCTGTTCTTTTTGCTGTTCAGCGTCCCGCTCTCAGCAGAAGAGGGTTTACCTCTTTGGTACTCGATCGGCACTTATATTTTTGAATGCGGAGCATACTTGGGAGCGGCTTTAGTCTGTTTTAGAAACTGGCAAAGCCCGCACATGGTCAGCGGGCGCAACGTCTGGCTGGGCATTGGTCTGGGGATGCTGTTCTATTTCATAGCCGGCGTGCTGTTCGGGATTTGGGAACTGTATTTCGAGTTAGACCCGGACGTGTCTCCTGCAGATGCGTTTTATCTGGGCAGCTATGTGGTCCTGATCGGGGGCATGGTTGTAGCTGTGACTTCCAAGCGACTGAATCTAGAAATTTGGCAGTGGGCTTTGTTAGCGGGAATTGCAGCCTTCGGGATTGCTGTAGCTATTTGGGTTGCTGCACCTGACTCTTGGAGGGCCCAGCTAGGAATGGCTCCGGCAGCCACTCAAGAATTAGTGACAGAATCTGCACCAGCAACCGCTACCACAGGAAGAGCGCCTGCTTTGGACAATTCTTCCAAGATACAACCAAAAGCAGCAGCGACTGATGCTGCATCCGCACCCGAAGAAGAAGAAGCAGAAGCAGAAATCAAAGCTCCGGGATGGGTGATGGCACTTGACAAGCAACTGGCGCCTCACAAAAACGCAATCAATTTGTTTTACATCGTTGGGGACGTTTTTCTGCTGATTATTGCTACTGCATTGCTGCTGGCGTTTTGGGGAGGACGTTTTTCCCAATCTTGGAGAATGATTGCGGCTGCAACTTTTTCGCTTTACATCGCAGATATGTACTTTAAATGGCGCGATACTCAGGCTGAGGGTAGTTATCAAAGCGGCAGTTTGCTGGAAGTCTTTTTTGTTTTCAGCGCCATCCTGTTCGGAATTGGAGCTATCTTGGAACATGACATCTCAACCCGTTCTCGCCAGAGCAGGCGCAGTCGTCGCGCATCCTAGCGATTTGAGATTAGGGTTGCTTTGGCAAGCGATGGGGACGCGAAAGCTGTTTTGCCCTTGTCGGCATCTGTGAGCTTGAAATCGAAAATGAAAAATCACAGTTCGCTAACTGCTAGCCTGGGTCTTTTCACGTCTTTTTGCTGGAAAACTTGGCATGACGCCTACAAAACTCTCCGATTCAGACAAACGCGAACTCATCAGGCTGTACCGACAGTCAAACGAGAATACTGTCACTCTGGCAAAGCGCTACGGAGTGAGCAGTTCGACTGTGAGGCGCATCATTCAGGGGGCTTTGTCGGAGCCGGAATACGAATTTTTAGTGCAGCAAAAACAAAAGCGTTTGTCCGATCGCACAAGTGTTTCTGAACCGACAGAGAGGACTACTGAGTCGTCGGCCGATGGCGAAACCGATCCTATAGGTGTCCCCCTGTCGGAGTCAGCCCCTGTCCATCAGTCAGCCTCAAATTCGAGACCGACGATCCGAAAGCGTTCTGGATCAGCCCCTGAACCAGTTGCAGAACTCGAAATTCGAGGGAATGTAGAGTCGGATTTGGATGTTTCTGATGTGCCAGATGCCCAAGCAGCTACTGCCGATCGCAGCCAGCGCGCTGTTGTGACTGGTGAACTAAAGGCAAGGCTGCCAGCAGAAGGGCTGCTGGCAGGTGAAGACTTTAGCGATTTCGAGGACGACGATGAGGACGAGGAGGATGAGGAGGATGATGAAGACGATTTAGATGACGACTTCGACGAAGATGTAGAGGATGAAGACTCTCTGTTTGAAGGCAGTCTCCTGGGTTCACTATCGTCGGGTGAGTCTATCGAGCTTCGGGGTACAGGACTGATTCAAGTTTTGCCTTTAAGCGAAGCATCTCTGCCCACAATTTGCTATTTAGTGGTCGATCGGGCAGCAGAGTTAATCACTAGACCTCTAAAAGCTTTTGGCGAACTAGGTCAAATTCCGGCGGCGGAAATTCGCGAGAAAACCCTGGCAGTGTTTGACAATCACCGAGTTGCCCGCCGATTTGCTACTCGCAATCAAAGAGTTTTCAAGATTCCTGACGGTAGGCTGCTGCAAAAAGCTGCGCCTTACTTGCTAGCCAAAGGAATTACTCGGCTGCTGATTGACGGCCAGGTGTATTCCATCTAAGAATTCAGCAATTAACTTAATATTCTGCGGTGTTGGAGTCTTCTGGATTTGCCGGAAATTTAGGACGCGAGTTTTGCGACTCTGAAAGGTTCCACAGCGGTTGCAGCAGCGCACCGCCGATCAGTCCTGCACTAATGCTCATTGCCAATACTACTCCTACGGGCATTTGTATCGATTTAAAAAAGATAAAATTTAAGGATACTGGGGCGGCGTTCTGCACTGAGATAATGCCGATCGCGCTGGCTAAAATTGCTAATAAAAAACTAATGGCGAGCAGAGGAATTGTTTTCATAAAAGGGTTGACAGGCTACTTATTTAACTAATATAATTGTTTTACAATCTAAATATGTGTTAAAGTTTTATTTGTGCAAATATCCCATTATTTAATAATATACAATAAGACTAGGGAAAAAGTCAAGTAGATGCGGAAAAAAATTAGGAAATTTTTTAATTATTAAAAATTTAAAATAAATAAATTTACCAATCCCAAACTTTAACAAATCCACGTGTATTGCCAATATATAACTAGCTGAGCATTATCGTTGATGAATGTTCAGAGGCTCTACAAGAGTTATCAAAAAGATGTGAGGTGCTCTGCGGGCACCTCACAATCTCAAGCGGTAGAGAAAAACCCCGCGTTGGAATAGGTTGAAATTTAAACAGGTTCTAACTGAGAAATTACCTTTTCCATGTATTGGGCAACTTTGGCTTCTTTTTCCACAGAATTTGTTTCCATGTAAACGCGCATCAGGGGTTCGGTTCCCGAAGGCCGCAGCAATACCCAGCCGCCATCTTCAAGATAAAGTTTAATTCCGTCTTTGCGACCGATTTCCTTAACGCCGATACCTGCTATTTCTGTGGGGGGATTCTTGGTAAAAGATTCCAAAACGGCTGCTTTGTGGGCTTCTTCTAGGTGCAAGTCCAAACGTTTGTTGTACAGGGGGCCGTTGGCTTCTTTAATGGCTTCTTCGACTAGCTGAGAAAGCGGTTTGCCTTCATAGGCGATCGCCTCAGCAACTAGCATATCAGCCAAAATCCCGTCTTTTTCGGGAATGTGACCCAAAACGCTCAAACCGCCAGACTCTTCGCCACCGATGAGCACCGCAGTTTCCCGCATTTTTTCGCCGATGTATTTAAAGCCGACTGCAGTTTCGTAGATTGTTAAACCGTACTTGGCGGCCAAATTGTCCAGCAAGTGGGTAGTTGCGACTGTACGGACGATCGCCCCAGTCAATCCTTTATTCTTAACCAAGTGACGCGCCAGCAGCAACAGTACAGTATTTGGAGTCAAGACATTTCCCAACTCGTCAACAATACCAAAGCGATCGCTGTCGCCATCGGTAGCTAAACCCAAATCCGCCGAATCCTTCTTAACAGCTTCCACCAACTCAACTAACTGTTCCCCCTTGGGTTCGGGCATTCCGCCACCAAACAGCACGTCGCGGTAGGTATGAAAACTTTCGACATCGCAGCCGCAGTGTTCCAAAACGCCGTCGAGATAGCCGCGAGAAGTCGAGTAGAGAGCGTCGTACTTCACCTTCAACTTAGCAGAGCGAATCCGCTCCACATCGATCAAAGTATAAAGAAACTTGAGATATTCGGGTTTCGGGTCAAAACTGGAGATTTTATCGTTGTGGCTGCCTTTGGCTGGGGCATCAGAAGCACCAGCAATATTGGCCACAATTGTATCAGTAATTTCCGGGGTGGCTGGGCCCGCGTAGTCGGGGATGTATTTGATGCCACAGTAAGGTGCGGGATTGTGGGAAGCCGTGAACATCAGGGCTCCTGCGGAGTTGAGATGCTTGGCGCTGTAGGCGATGACTGGTGTGGGGCAGTCTCGATCGACCACTTTCACCGTCCATCCCAAATCTGCCAATACTTCCGCCGAGGTGCGGGCGAACTCGTCTGCCAGAAAGCGGGTATCGTAGGAGACTAGAACTGGACGGTCTTTGGTGTAAGCGGTTTCTAGGTAACTGGCGATCGCCCGGGTGACTTTTCGCACGTTGGCAAAAGTAAAGTCATGGGCAATCAGTCCCCGCCACCCATCGGTTCCGAACTTAATTTCTGTTGAATTGCTGCTAGCGCTCATTTTATCCACTTCCTCTCGTCCTACTAATCCTACCCGAAGCCATAGCCTTAAAGACGTACTGGCCGTGCTGTTTGTGAGGATTGATCGCCCATGGGACCTAATAAGCCTAATCCTATCGTTGTAGGGACAGGCTTCCGCCTCCGGCAGAGGACTCGAACCCGCTGGATTTGGCAAAATGTGCGGGCTACCGGGCGAGTCACTCGCTAATTCTGGTTTTGAAGGGTAGGTGGCCGATCGAATGGACAACGATCAATTGCGGGCGATTCCCTACGGGATAGCTTCGCTTCACGGGGAAGCTAAAAAACTGATCCCAAAAAACGGCCCTGGCAATAGTCTTAACGAAATGCACATAAATCTCATCCTAATCTTAAATTTAATTTTTTATTTAGCAATACTCCGGACAGTTTTTGAGACCGAGGCTGAAACCCTCATTCTACCGTTAGTATTTGACCTCACTGAGAAGGCTGAAACCCTCATTCTGCCGTTAGTGATTGAAAACTGTCCGGACTATTGATTTAGAAAAGCCGATTATTAAATTTGTTAGGGTTTCCTAACAATCGCCCGACTCACAATACATTTCTAATTCAGCTATAGAAATAAATTAACCAAGGTCATCGCTAGATCGTGCTGTAGCCTAGCTTCTTTAAGAAATTAGGGCGATCGACCAAAGCGCTTCAAAACAAAGATAAAGTATTTCAAGCAGCAGTTTTTTTTGAGGCAGATTTGACTTTAATTATCAGATTTTAAGACAAATTAAATTTACTTCTCGTCCTCTTTATAGGTCAAAAAAATAATTAGGATCGCGATCACAGGGTGATGGTGATCGCTCGCACAATAAATAACGTTATTAACGTGCAACTTATAAAAGATGCAGGCAGTCGAGCCAAATGGCTTATAGCTTTAAGCGTAATGGCTGATGACTGTCAGCGTACAAAGGCAGAAAATTGTAGTTAACGACGTTAAAAATTAGGGGATTCGATCGAGTGCGACTTAATAAAAAAACGAGGTTTATCATGACGGGTATTTCACAAATATCTTCAAAATCTTTACCAGCAGCCGACCAACTTCAACACGGCCCAAGTCAGGCGTCCCAAGGTATTACCGGACCCGACACTGACAAACTCCCAAAAGCTCAAGGTGTCAGCGTTTCTTCCTTCGCAGTTAGCTGGGCAAAAAAATATTACAGTACAGTTGCGACACGAGAGAACCAAGCGCCACGTCAAATTCTCCCAAGCCTCGATTTAACTAATTTTGAGGGGAATAGAGCCCCAATAGTTGAAAAATTGACAGATACCCTAAACTTAGCCAGCGAGATAGCTTGGAGTAGAGTAGAAGCTCTTTTAGGGAAACAAATAGAGCGGCACGCGATCAATCCAAGTTTAATTAATTCTTTAGAAATTCCCGGTGATTCTCGCACCTTATATCGGAAAGCAATAGACGCTTATGCGGATAGAGAACCTGTTTTCCGCTTGTCAGTGCTGGTGGGAAAAGATATTATCAAAGTGAGGCGAAAATACTCAGAGACAGATCCGTTAGTGCTGGGATTTGTGACAATGCAGTTTCAATACACTAGCAAAATCTTGTTAGGATGTCTTTCGGAGTCAGAGCGAGCGGAATTTGCGCCCTACTTAAAAGTAGTAGACGATTACCTGCACATTCCCTACGGAGAAATTAACGAGGCTGCGGCGAATCAGCCCCCGAATTCAAGAGCTCTATTAGCCGTTCAGCATTTGTTGCAGCACACGACTCAGATTGCTAGTGCAGTGTACGATCGAGCTAGTGCCCAGCATCAAGGATACCGCAGCAGCAGTGGCTATTTGAGCGATCGCGAGGTAAAAATTTCTGGTATTCGGGATGTCGAGATTTTTCAAAGCTATTTGTGCTGGTGCGTTTTGGAAGGTAGCATTCACCCGGTACAACAAGAATTGTTTCCAATTTGCGTGATGTTGTACCCGAAACTTCATGTAAGTTGGGAGTTAGTGCAGGATATGCTGCTGATTTTGTTTTGGGAAATATGCGAGCGGCTTCCTGCTGAAGATTTAACGGTATTTGTACCTTACTTGCGTACTTTGACAGAGCTGTTTTCCAGGGATGTGTTTGATAATTAGGGAATTGGGCATCGGGCATAGGGCATGGGGTCGAAAAGCGGAACTCTCGCGGAGGGATTTGGCATAGGGAATTGCCAATCTCTATTTAAAACTAAAAGCTGCGACTGCCAAACATCCCCAACCAACAATAAAAGCAACTCCGCCCAGCGGGGTAATTGCACCCAGCCATTTGATGTCGCTCAAACTCAGGGCGTACAAACTGCCTGAAAAGATGATAGTGCCGGCAATAAAAGCCCATCCAGCCACTGCAAAAAAGGTTTGAGACTCTTGGGCGCGGGTCAAGAGTAAAGCGACGAGTAATAGAGCCAGGGCATGGTACATTTGATATCGGGCGCCGGTCTCAAAAATGGTTAAAGCTCGATCGCTCAATTGATTTTTCAAAGCGTGGGAGGCGAAAGCACCGCCTGCAACGGATAAACCTCCGAATACGGCTGCTGTTGCTATGAAAATGCGCGTTAGGATTAGCGTTGACATATTTGTTTAATTGGTAATTTGATGCGAGCCGGTCAACCGCAGATATAAGGCAGATGCAACGCAGATACACGCAGATAATTTCATTCTGATGAAAACTGCGAAATGCAATGCAAGTCTATTACTTTAAATCGGCGAAGGAAAGGTGCGTGGCGCGCACCCTACGTTTATAAGAAAGTCGCTTTTTAACGGATATTTTTACCCTATTTGCGAACTGCTTCCAGCAACCTAGAATAGTAAAAGCTAGTGCTATTCATGGCTGTTCTGTTAATAACAAAGCCGTTGGTTTCTAGGATTTTGATAATATCAGCTTCGCGGTGCTGGTAAGCCCGGGTAGTTTTGCTGGGCCCTGGGAAAAGCTCACCAAATTTTTTGAGGGCGGTAAGTGCTAAGGTTTTGGGGGCAAAACTAAGAATTAGTCGCGATTCGGCGATCGAACTTAGGTGAGCGATCATTTCTGCAGCCTTATTTTGAGGATAGTGGATTAGCACGTCCAAACAAATCACTGTGTGGAATTTGCCGGTTAAAGCTTCCAAATCTTGGGCTGCGAAGGAGATGTTGTAGAGCTTGCCGGGAACTGCTGTCGATCGATCGTAAGCTTCTGCTACCATTTTTTCTGAGATATCGCTAGCGCAAACAATTGCCCCAGCGTCAGCCAGAGGAATGCTCAGAGATCCCACACCGCAGCCGGCATCGCAGACACAAAGCCCGGATAAATTCCCGTCAGCTTGCAGCCATTCGATGACTGTATCCACCGTTTTCTGGTGCCCGGTGCGGATGTCTAGCTGAACTTTATTGACTTTGCCGTCGCCGTAAATTCGCTGCCAGCGATCGAATCCCGTCGAGTTAAAATACTGTCTAACTATAGTCTTGTCGTCTACCAAATTCATCGATCTGCCTGCTGCTGAGTTATTGCCAACGGTTAGACATTATATAGCAATCCGGTTCGGAAAATGTGCAAATCGCAACAACCTATTTTAGATTTGCGATTTTAGATTTTAGATTAAAACGGCACATCTAAAATCTAAAATCGATCGGGTAATACCAGTTAGCACATTCCCACTCCATCAATTCTTTAATTTAAAATGATATAACAGGTTAAAATAACCGATGCCAAGTCAATTGCTTTGTCGCAGCATTTAAATTCCAGCGCAACAATTGACTTGCCGATTTGCCAATAATTCCCGAAATTCCGATCGCCCTTCTCGGAGATTCAGTTGCCAGGGCGATCGCACTTTCGGCATCGCAAATTCCCCACTCCACCAAATTCTGAACTCCCGCCAACAGCGGCAGAGTTGTACCTGCCAAAGTAGCAGATTCCAGGGGCGAGTGGTAATCTAATCTTACCCAAGCTGTACCTTTTCTGACTTCAATTTGTCGGGAATCCCAAGGATAAACACCGTCAGGCAAACCCAAAGGAGCCAAAGCATCGCTCACTAAAAAAACGCCTTTTTGATACCTACCAGCGCGTAGCAAAAAATCAATCATTGTCGGAGAAACGTGCTTGCCGTCGGCAATTAAACCGCATTTTACGCCCGGATAAACAATCGCCGCTCCCAATAAACCCGGTTCTCGGTGGTGCAAACTCGGCATCGCATTAAAAGCGTGAGTTACCATTGAAGCTCCCCGCTCAAATGCTTGCTGTGCCTGCTCAGCCGTCGCTTGGGAGTGTCCAAGACTGACGGAAATTCCCAAACTTTGCAAATAGGAAATGACTTCGCCAGTGCTGTCTAACTCCGGCGCTAAAGTAATTATTTTGACAATATCGGCACAATCTCCTAAAACTCGCTTGACATTTTCTATAGTTAGCGGTAGCAAAAACTCAACTGGGTGAGCGCCTCGCTTCAGGGGGTTGAGAAAAGGGCCTTCGAGATGAACGCCGAGAATTTCCGCTGTTTTGGGTTTAATTCTTGCGCGATCGGCGGTTTGTACAGTGCGGATATAATCAGCTATAGTCGAGAGCGATCGCCTAAACTTATCCAGCGAAGTTGTCACCAAAGTCGGCAAAAAAGCATCGACTCCCTGATTCCACAAAAATTGACAAATTTTTGGCAAAATTTCAATATGCTTGTTTTCTAAATCGGGAAAAGCAAAACCCATGGCGCCGTTAATCTGCAAGTCAACACCGCCTAGAGAAAGCCAATCGCCTGCTACATCAAGCACTTGCAAATCGGGAGGACAAATCCGTTTAAATACAGCGTCCATTGGCCAAACTTCTTGAATGATGCCCGTTTGGTCAACAGCAAGCATCTGCAAATCCTTGCAACCGGGGAGGCGAACATTGAGAATATCTGTGCGGGCGGCAGGTGGGGTTGTGGCTTCAGTCATCCGATTTTAGATTTTAGATTTTAGATTTAATATTCGCTACGGATAAATCCGGTGGCTGTCGATGAGGAGGGGGAGTTTTTGCTTTTTGCTGGCTCCAGGGCTGCTCAGACGGGGGCTTGTGGCAAAATTGCTTTTAAGGGTCAGTTTTGGTACAAAATATCTAAATTTGAATTAACACAATCATTTAAAATTAGCATTTATCTGAAATCTCAAATCTGAAAATTTTATGAATCAAGCGACAGTTGGAATTATCATGGGTAGCGATTCGGATTTGCCAACCATGAAAGATGCGATCGCAGTTTGCGAAGAATTCAGTGTTGCTTGCTCCGTGGCGATCGTCTCGGCGCACCGCACCCCTGAGCGCATGGTGGAATATGCCCAAACCGCTCACCAACGAGGCTTGAAAGTCATTATCGCAGGTGCCGGGGGAGCGGCGCACCTCCCCGGTATGGTAGCATCTTTAACCCCCTTGCCAGTAATTGGGGTGCCTGTACCGAGCCGGCACCTGCAAGGGGTAGATTCGCTGTACTCGATCGTGCAAATGCCAGCCGGGATACCCGTAGCAACAGTGGGGATCGGCAACGCTAAGAATGCTGGCTTGCTGGCAGTTCAGATACTGGCAGCTCATCAGCCGGAATTGCTAGAGCGAGTTTTGCATTACCGCAAAACTTTGTCCGAATCTGTACTGAAAAAACAAAATCAACTAGAAGAGCTAGGCTATCATAACTATCTCAATCTCAACAAATAATCCATAAACTTTTGTAGTAAGATTGGAAAGTTTTCCGAATATTGCTGAGCTTACTAGCCGTAAAGAGGGTAAAAGTGATTAAAATGACTGTCGGAAAGAAAAAGTCGAAACAAGTCAGGCGGGAGACTTTAAATTTGCCAGCAGCTAAATTTTTTACGAAAGTCAACAGGTTGAAGAAGTTACAAAGGGCGATCGCCCGCCTCACTCCAAGTTGGCAAGCCTGCATACCTTTAGCAGCAATCATCGTCTTGGTGTGGGGATATGCGGCGGTAGCCCAAACAGCTCCCGCGCCAACCACCGAGGAACAATTAGCAAGCCTTAAGGTGGGCATGGATACCATGTGGGTCATGGTGGCGGGGATGCTAGTGTTCTTTATGAACGCCGGTTTCGGTATGTTGGAAACCGGTTTTTGCCGTCAGAAAAATGCCGTGAACGTGTTGTCCAAAAACTTGATTGTTTTTGCGCTTTCTACGATCGCATTTTGGGCGATCGGCTTTGGCTTAATGTTCAGCAATGGCAACGATTTTATCGGCAGCAGCGGATTTTTTCTGTGGAATGTAGCCGACAACAGCCCTGCCACAGGAGAGGCTTATCAAGGCATTTTCGAGTCGCTTAACTGGACAGGAGTCCCCCTCAACGCTAAATTCTTTTTCCAATTAGTTTTTGCGGGAACTGCTGCGACGATCGTTTCTGGAGCCGTTGCAGAGCGAATTAAATTCCTTGAATTCTTAATTTTCTGCTTGCTGCTAGTAGGCATTGCTTACCCGATTACCGGACACTGGATTTGGGGCGGCGGCTGGCTGGCAGACGCAGGCTTCTGGGATTTTGCCGGTTCGACGGTGGTTCACTCGGTTGGCGGTTGGGCGGCTTTGATGGGAGCGGCATTTTTGGGGCCGCGGCTTGGTAAGTACCGCGACGGCGATACTGTGGCGATGCCGGGACACAATATGAGCATTGCCACCCTGGGCTGTTTGATTCTGTGGTTGGGTTGGTTCGGGTTCAATCCCGGTTCGACAATGGCAGTCGATCCAAATGCGATCGCCCATATTGCGATCACCACCAACACTGCCGGTGCCTTCGGGGGAGTTGCTGCAACCATTACTGCTTGGCTGTACCTGGGCAAACCCGACCTTTCGATGATTATCAACGGCATCCTTGCGGGCTTAGTCGGCGTAACAGCGAGCTGCGCTTGGATTAACGTGCCAAACTCTGCCATAATCGGCACGATCGCTGGTATCCTGGTAGTTTTCGCCGTAACTTTCTTCGACAACTTGAAAATTGATGACCCTGTAGGCGCAACTTCAGTTCACTTAGTCTGTGGAATCTGGGGAACTCTGGCAGTGGGCTTGTTTGCTGACGGGCCTACAACTGGACTTTATACCGCAGGTCCTGCAGCCGGATTGCTTTTGGGCGGAGGTTTCGGTCAACTCTGGGCGCAGTTGGTCGGCATTATCTCTGTAGGGGGGATGACCGTGCTGCTGAGTACGATTTTTTGGCTGGCACTCAAAGCTTTGCTGGGTATCCGCGTTTCTGCTTTAGAGGAGGCTGAAGGTTTGGATATCGGCGAACACGGGATGGAAGCTTACACGGGGTTTGTGAAGGAAACGAGCTTGGATAACAGAAGTGAGACCAGCTACGGCGGTTATGGTGGGGGTTCTGGAGGCAAGACTAGCAAACTGTAGAGCGTGCGAAGAGATCGATCAATTCAGCTTTCGTGTCCTAGATTAGCTATTTATCAGCTAATTCACGCCTTTATTCAGAAAAACCACACTCTGAATTGACACTCCCTGCGCTGAAGCAGCAGGGATTCTAAAGAAACTACCAAAAGGTAATTCTTGAAGGCGCTGTCAAAACACCCCTACAAACTCCGTCAAGGTCAATCCCCAACATCGTCTCTACTTTTCTCAAAATGTTGGCTGCGCCATTGCAGTCAGCATTGATGTACCAGTTTTTTACACCCGTCCGGTATAAACCGCGTTTTACCCGTCTACCCGTTTCCTTCCACCCTTCGGGTTTTTCACCGATTGTAGGTAGAAAATCGCGGTCTACAAATGATGCTTTAGACGTGTAACTTTCTTCGGTTTCGACAAACTTAATACCGTATTGTTCGCACAGTTGAGCAATACGGTATTTTAGTCGTGCCGTAGGGATTTGAACAAACTGTTGATTTGTTTTTTTGCCCATATTGGCAGAATCTTTCTGCCTTTTGTTCCACCCAAAAACGATAACACCGATTCCGTTTTTGATACAGTGATTAGCAACTAAACGAGCTGCTTTATTTACAGCATCGCGCATTCGACGGTTTCGCTTTTCAGTCAATCGTGCTAATTGATGTGACCAAAAACCATTAGGCTTGCCCTCCATTAAACTTGCTACACGCTTGTTGTACCATTGATTGACCGACTTCAATTGTTTGCCATCAATAATAAAGCTTGTACCTGAGTTGCTGACGCAAGTAAGCCAGTTACCAATACCGTGATCGATGCCTAAAGCTTTTTGACTGTCTGTCACAGTTTGAATGCTAGATACCTTGTAAACAAACTCGGCGTAAAAACAGCCATTTCTGGGAAGAATTCTAATTTCTCTGATATCGGCATAGTCTAAGTTTGTAGGCATGGGAACTTGAAAGTTCTTCAGTCCAAACCAAGTTGTTACTTTTTGACCGAGAGGAATTGAAACTTGACCGTCGATCAACTTTTTTCCAAGCGCTTGCTTCGGATAAGCTATCAAATGAAATCCGCCAGGAGTACGGTAATTGGGAAATTTGGGCTTAAATTCAAGCTTGCCATCCCAAAATAATTTAATTAGTCCTTTGAAAGATTTTACTGATTCACCGACAGCACCGCAAGTCTGCTGAGCAGCTTGAGCGCATAAAGCCCCGTAATGGGAATTGCGTTTTAAAGCGTTGATTACGTCAAATGGGCGGACGAAAGTGTCAGTTTGGAAATATATTTGGCGAGCGTAGTAGACTGCACAATTGTGCAGATTGTTCGACTCTTGGCAAATGTATTCTAGAACCGCCCTGAGTGCTTTATCAGGCTTGAGCAGTATTTGTTGGCATCCAAACATTTAAGATTCGTCGCTGTGGTATGTTGATTATACATCATTAATCAACGGAGTCAATCACTCTATGGCGAGTTTGTCGAAAAAGGATTTAGAGTATCGGCACGAAAGTAACGCTGTTTCACTGATCAATATGCACTTTGTTTTTATCCCGAAACGACGTAAAGCCGTCCTGGTCGGCAAAATCGCAGAACGGCTGCAAGAAATCATTTTCGAGGTAGTGACGGAAAACAGATGGAAAATTATTGCTTTGGAAATCATGCCAGACCACGTACATTTATTAGTTAACGTTAAGCCGACTGATTCTGCTAGCTTCATCATGCAGAGAGTCAAAGGCAGGGCTTCAAGTTACTTGAGGAAAGAGTTTCCTGAATTGTTGAAATTACCTACCTTGTGGACTCCCAGTTATTTTGTCGGTAGTGTTGGCAACGTCTCAACCGAAACTGTGAGAAAATATATCGAAGGACAGAAAAACAAATAATATGGAACACTCGTAGCCTAAAGGCTACAACTGCGTTTCATCCCCGGCTTAAAAGACCGGGGTTCTCACGCGACGCGCTATAGAGGAGTGGCGTTCATCATTAAAAACTAATTTTATTATAGTCAATCTATCGGAGATCATATCAATTGGTAACATAAGCTAGTCAGCCTTTAAATTGCATCTAAAATAATAAAAATCTTCGGGGCAGTTGCTCAGAGCAAGGTTAGGAATATACAAGTTAAATACACAACCGCTTAGTCCTTAGTCCTTATTCCTTAGTCATTAGTTATTAATTGTGTCATTGTTCGTTGTGCGTCGCTTGAAGCTTAGCCTTGTTGCCTTCCAGTCTCTACCTCCAATTCCCGATGCCCGATGCCCTATTCCCCATTCCCTATTCCCCATTCCCTATTATCAATGTCTCGACCAACATTATATATTGCCATCACGAATCACGGATTCGGCCACGCTGTCCGAGTCTCCTCCGTAGCTGCAAAAATTCAAGAATTAAATCCCGATATCTTACTAATTATCACAACAACAGCACCTCGCTGGCTGCTAGAATCTTATATTAGTGGCGACTTTATCCACCGTCCCCGCGCTTTTGATGTCGGAGTCGTGCAAGCTGACAGTTTGAATATGGATAAAGATGCGACGCTGGAAAAATTGCGGGAAATTCGGAAAAAGCAAAATTCCCTAATTGCCAGCGAAGTTACTTTTATCAAGCAAAATCGGGTGGGTTTGGTGCTGGCAGACATTCCTCCTTTGGCCACGCGAATGGCGGCAGCGGCTGGGGTTCATTGCTGGATGATGAGCAATTTTGGGTGGGATTTTATCTATCGAGATTGGGGCGGGGAATTTGCAGAAATCGCAGATTGGATTGGTGAATGTTTCGGAATGTGCGATCGGCTTTTTCGTCTTCCTTTGCACGAACCGATGGCAGCTTTCCCAAATATTCAAGATGTTGGCTTGACTGGCGGCAATCCTCGCTACAGTAACGAAAAAATTCGGGAAGTATTCGGGATCGAAACACCGCTGGAAAAAACTGTATTGTTGACTTTCGGCGGATTGGGTTTAGAGGAAATTCCTTATCAAAATTTACAGCAATTTAGTGACTGGCAATTTATTACTTTTGATGCGGGAGCTCCCGATTTGCCGAATTTGATTTATGTCAAAAATCAGGAGTTTGCACAATCTTTCCCGATTTTACCGCGTCCGGTTGATATTATGCCTGTCTGCGGGCGCTTAGTTTCTAAACCGGGATACAGCACTTTTGCGGAAGCTTTGCGCTTGGAAATACCTGTTGTTTCTATAATGAGAGAAGGTTTTGCAGAAGCTGCGGTGTTGCTGGAAGGGATTCAAAATTATGCGGAACATCAAATCTTGACGGCGACGGAGTTTTTTGAGGGGGATTGGGAGTTTTTGCGACAACCGCTGCATCCGCCCTGTTTGTCGGATAAATTGGATAAAAATGGTACGGAGGATCTCGCCCAAGCTGTTGTAGACTATTTTTCATAAGTGCGATTAGAAATCGATCGTACACAAACAAAGTCTACCTCCGCCGACAGAAGACTTTTGCATCAGTCTCATCCAAAATCTAAAATCTAAAATCTAAAATCGAATGAATCACTATCAACAGATACTCAAGATTCAAACTACAGGGAAATCCCTGTGCAAAATCACTCCTAAGATAGAAGATGCGGTGGCGAATTCAAGTATTAAAACGGGACTTTGTAGTTTATTTTTGCGCCACACTTCTGCTAGTTTGGTGATTCAAGAAAATGCTGACCCGGATGTACTTAAGGATTTGGCTAACTTTTTAGCTAAACTGGTACCGGAGGGCGATCGCTACATTCACGATGCCGAAGGCCCAGACGATATGCCGGCACACATTCGCACTGCGCTGACTCATACTTCTGAACAAATCCCGATCGATCGCGGCAGGTTGCTGTTAGGAACTTGGCAGGGAATTTACCTGTGGGAACACCGCCAGCGGGGTCACATTCGCGAATTAGTTGTTCACGTCAGCGGCACTTGATCGGAATTTGTACCTCGCTGATTTTAGTTGCTTCCGGCGTCATCGGGGAATTGTAAAAAAAGCGGCGCGGCGGCCCGACTATTTCGTATTCAGGATGTTCTTGAAGCCAATCTTTGAGTTTCTGGAGGTTATTTTCGTAGCTTTCCCAAGTGTAGGCCCCGCCTACGCCGATGCTGACAACCGTCATCGGCGAAGTATCTGTGACTTCTACAGCGGAGTTAACGCTGCTGGGGGCGATATTTGGTTCGGGATAGAGGAACGAAACTTTTGCTTGGGGAACCGAATCGATTTGCCCGGAAGTTTCCGTGTAGCGCGCTTCTACTGGCGTTGTCATCGCAATTTGGTTGTTGCTGATGTGTTGAAATAAGGGATTGAAGGCGATGCCAGTTGCTTGTCGCAAATCGCCCGCATGGGTGTAGGTGACAGCGCGGTACTGAGGATATTGCTTAACTTCTATGACCCCAATCTGGGCGGGTTCAGGGAATCCAGTAGGTAATACCATTTGAGATTGAAAAGTTGAGATTTTACATTGAAGAATGGGGAAGACTGACTCCGCAAGGGTTTGGAACTTGCTTACAGTTGCATGGTTTTTGGCAACTGCTATAAATAGGCTGAGATTGTTTGCAGACAATCGTTCAGGTGGCACAATTAGTTTAGCAGTTATTTAAGGCGCTGCTAACTATCGATCGCCTAGAATTAGTTGAGAGATTATTAATTAACCTCGTAATAATACGGACGGCACTGAGTAAGCAGAGAAACATTAATCTAGTTGTGCTTGAAAAATTAGCGTTTTTCCGGTGTTTGCTATTTGTGTCGGAAAATATTCGGCTGTTGGGCCCATCGATCTGTGCGTTCTCAGTTATTGGGACGCTTATCGCGTTCAGTAACGCCTATCAATTATACCGCTTTCAGGGAATGACGTATGAAAAAGATTCTAGTGATTGAGGACGAGCAAGTAATTCGGGAGAATATTCTCAAACTCCTCAAAGCTGAAGGTTTCGACGTGACGGGTGCAGAAAATGGAGCAAAAGGTTTATATGCGGCGGTGTCAAATGTTCCCGACGTGATTATTTGCGACGTGATGATGCCAGAACTTGACGGATATGGGGTGCTAGTGGCTTTGCGATCGAATCCTGTTACTGCTACAGTACCTTTTGTTTTTCTGACAGGTAAAGCCGATCGCTCTGAAATGCGGCAAGGTATGGAATTGGGAGCAGATGATTACCTAACTAAACCTTTTAGTAAAGCTGAACTTGTGGGCGCGATATCGAGCCGCTTGAAAAAACAAGAAGCTGTCGCCGAACAGTACAATACTTTGCGATCACAAAGCAGCGAATATACCCAAAATACGACCGACAAATTAGAGCAGATAAAAACTTGTTTGTGCAATGCACTGAAACGAGAAGAATTCCAAGTTTACTATCAGCCGCAGGTCAATGTCCAGACTGGTAAAATTATGAGCGCAGAAGCTTTAGTGCGCTGGGTACATCCAGAAAAAGGGCTGATTTCGCCCACAGAATTTATCCCCCATGCCGAAGCAACTGGCTTCATTGTACAGTTAGGCGAGTGGGTGTTAAAGACAGCTTGCAGGCAAATGCAAGTTTGGCAAAATGCTGGTTTTCCGCTCCGAATAGCGGTGAATCTGTCGCCACGCCAATTTCACCAACCGGATCTCAGCAGTAGAGTTGCCCAAATTTTAGCAGAAACTGGTTTGGAAGCGAGCAGTTTGGAATTAGAGCTGACAGAAAGTTTGATGGTAGAAGATGCCGAAAGTGCGATCGCGACTTTACAACACTTGAAAAATTTGGGAGTTTGTATATCTCTTGACGATTTCGGAACTGGCTATTCTTCTTTAAGCTATCTGACGCAATATCCCTTCGATACTTTAAAAATAGACCGCTGTTTTATCAGCAAGATAACCGATGGTTGCACAAATGCAGCGATTGTGAAAGCTATTATTGAAATGGCGCATATTCTCTGTCTTGAGGTAATTGCCGAAGGAGTTGAAACCGAAGCAGAAAAAGATTTTCTCTGGCGCTATAAGTGCGATATAATGCAAGGATATTTGTTCAGTCCTCCTTTGGCAGCAGCGGATTTTGAACAGTTGTTGAGGGCAGGAAAATAAAATATCTATTCAGTCAATATTGAGCAGATAATTAAGTGCGATCGGGGTGTAGGGTGGTTTGAGAGTCCAGCATTAACGTTGACTCCCTCAAATCCAGCAAGAAAAAAAATAAAGAGGTTGACCTAGTTGTTAAACCAACTCTAGTGATAGTTTTTTTAGCTATTATTTCTAAGTTTTTTGTCATAGTCAACGCTGGAGAACCCGGCGTTATGATGCAGTTTGGTAAAGTGCAAGCACAGGTATTAGGGGAAGGAATTCACGGGGATGGGATTATCTCACTTTTGAAGTGGCTATTATCTGGGTAGAGGTTGAAGAAATATAAGCTGTTAAAAACAATGTTTACTATAGCAAAATTACAAACTTAATACGGCAACCAAAGTCTAACAAATGTTAGGAATTATCCTAAATAAGTAAAATTGAATAAACCTACATTCATTTTAGGGAAATGTTTTTCTAGAATGCTGATTAACTTGCTGTCTCCCCTACAACTCCCTAGTTAAAAAACGTCAATGGGTTCTGAACAGGGAGAGCAACGAACAGTCAGGTTCGTCGAGCAGTTACGAGCCACAGAGATTGACTTTTAACAACTATGAGACAACCTTAATGAGAAATTAAACCAACCTTATCTTGGTCTTGATGCAGGTTGAGTATGCTTTGTTTAATTCACCGGAAAAGCTGATGCAACTATCACGACGAAAGTTTTTTACCTTGGCAGGAGCGAGCGCTGCTGGCACTTTGATGATGTCTCCTCTAGAAGCGCTTTATGCCAGAAAAGCCAATGGTCAATCAGTATTTGGGGGAGGGTATGGCCCTCTCGTAGCCGATCCGAATGGATTGTTAGATTTACCCCGTGGGTTTCAGTATCGGGCTTTTTCACGAACGGGCGAAATGATGAGTGACGGTTCCCCTGTGCCCGGTGGTCACGATGGCATGGCGGCTTTCCCAGGCCCCCAAAACACGGTGATTCTGGTTCGCAATCACGAACTGAGTCCGAATTCTTCAACACAAGTTGTGGGCCCAAATCCTTACGATCCTCTTTGCAAAGGGGGGACAACCACACTACAGGTTGGACCCAATCGTCAGCTCATCAAGCACTACGCTTCGCTTAGCGGTACCTATCGAAATTGTGCGGGCGGCCCGACTCCCTGGGGTTCTTGGATTACTTGCGAGGAAAATGTCTCGACTCCGGCGACTAATAGACCTGGCAATGCGACAAATGTATCTCAACTGCACGGCTACAACTTTGAAGTGCCGGCTCAAGCAACAACTCCTGTGAATCCCGTACCTTTAGTTGCGATGGGACGGTTTAACCATGAAGCGGTGGCGATCGACCCCAAAACCGGAATTGTCTACGAGACTGAAGACCGAGGAGATGGCCTTTTCTATCGCTTTATCCCATCTCAACGGAACAATTTAAGCGCAGGGGGCACTCTCCAAGCGCTGAAGATTAAGAATATGTCTCAGGCAAAAACTTTTGCAGGGTTTCCCAAGGGCCAACCGATGCCGGTGGAATGGGTGACAATTGACAATCCTGACCCTGCTACGGATACGGTACGGGTAGAAGGTTTCGGTAAAGGTGCTGCCCAGTTTACTCGTGGGGAAGGTATCTGGTACGGCAATCGTGAAGTTTACTTCTGTTGTTCGGACGGTGGCTCTGTTGACGCCAATGGCAGACCGAACGGATTTGGTCAGGTTTGGCGGTATCTTCCCGATCGAGATACGATCAAACTTTTTGTTGAGGCTCAATCGGCTGACGAACTCGATGGCCCTGACAACATTGTTGTGGCACCTCATGGTGATCTGATAATTTGCGAGGATGGCGATGATGAGCAGTTCGTGGTGGGCGTAACTCCCAAGGGGGAACTGTATCGTCTGGCAAAAAATGCTATCAACGATCGGGAATTTGCCGGAGCCTGCTTCTCGCCGGATGGTAACACTATGTTCGTTAATATCCAAACCCCAGGCATCACGTTTGCCATTTGGGGCCCTTGGAAGTCTCAACGAGGAGCATAACATTACTGTCTTGTAGTGCGGGCATTTATTTGGGTGTAAAACGCTTAATGTTCGCACTATGCAGAATATGGCGAATCACGCTGGATTGTGGCAACATTCGGTGTGGGTTCTCTATAAGCTGATGAAAATTTAACGGTTTGTGGGAGTTTGAAGAGTAGTGCAATATGTCCGCCAGTCGAAACGAGTGTTTTATTCTTTGGTAATGATGTCGATCGCCTTTGGCGTTGACCTATGTCAATCTAGTGGTTCAGTCGCTCAAACATCGGTTGATTACGTTTGCTATATACAGACGAGTGATGGTCGAACGATCGACTTAGGTAAGCTTTGTGGACGTAGTAGCAGTGGTCGCCCGATCGCTTTAGGGTCAAATGATCAGGCTTTTATTAATAATTACCAACAATCGTTGAGCAAACGGCTCAATTCATCCTCATCCGATGCCGTGTCTCGCCTTCAGCGAAATCCCCAAGCTGCTATCGAACGTGCGCGCGGGATATGTAATGCGCTCAGTGGGGGAATGTCGATCGACTTGCTGCAACCTCAAGGCAATGCTGAAGTTGATGCGCTTAACGCTCTGGCTCCTAAATATTACTGCCCTGAGTTTCACGACTGAGCAAGGAAGTCTGTGTGGAGCTATCGCCTCGCCTCCGCCATTACTGGCCGTTCAGGAGTAGGAAAAGCGGCTCAGATTGCCTCTGTTAGGTCAGTTTGCCAGTCACAAAAAGCAAGGAAGTAACTAGATTTTGAAGGGCTTTAAGGAAGTCTGGTTTAAAAAAATCTGAGGCTGGTTGCTTCTGGCAATTGAATACAGCGTATTCCAGGTGTACTTAATAAACCTGGAATACACTGTATTTTAATGTTTTCGATACTCCCGATTTTTGTTCGGGTAAACAGTCGGTTAACCTCTACTTTGTTTTACCTGCGATCCTCGTCAATTTAAGGTATAATACAAAACATCAACCATGAATAAATCGACGCTTTTAAATCACTTACACAGGCAAATACAAGAATTTTATAAAAAGTTTTACTATAATTTATGTTGATTTATTTATTGGGATATGGTTCCTTTAAAAACTAAAATTGTAGCTAAACCAGAGGTTGATTGTCAGCGTTTAAGAGCAAAGTTAGTGGAAAAAATATTGAATTGCGGATAAAATTTTCCCTATGTTACTATGTGGCAGTAGCCGCCAAAATTATCTATTTGTTGGTTAGCAGCGCTTAAATACACAGTTTTTGGGCATAACCGTGAACTACTTATTGCTATCGTTTCTCAGCTTTTTCGTGGGCATTATCGTTGGTTTGACCGGAGTTGGCGGAGCCTCGCCCATCACCCAAATGTTAATTTTTGTTTTCCAAATTCCAGCATCAATTGCTATTAGTTCGGATGTCGTAGCTGCTACACTGATGAAAGTTGTTGGCGGCTTCAAACACTGGCAGCAAAAAACCCTCGACTTGCAAGTAGTTAAGTGGCTGGCTTTGGGGAGCGTGCCCGGTTCGCTGACTGGCGTGTGGATTTTACACTGCATCAAATCCAGCGGAAATCAGGACTTAGACAGCATATTGCTGCGCTTTCTCGGAGTAGCGATCGCACTAATTGTCGCTTTATCGCTGACCCAATTAGCGGTCAAAACATTTTTCCCTAATTTTAAATTGCCTGCGCCCCCTGAATGGGACTTAAATACTAATTATGGCCGTATTTATACTGTGAGTGCGGCAGCAATTTTAGGCTGCATAGTGGGAATGACTAGCGTGTCTTCCGGTTCGATGTTTGCACTGTTGCTGATTGCTTTTTTCCGCCTGGATACTTCTAAATTGGTGGGTACAGATATTTCCCAGGCGGCAATTTTATTGATGTTTACATCTTTGGGACACGTCAGCCTCGGAACAGTAGACTGGAGTTTAGTATTGCCTATTTGGTTGGGTTCGGTGCCAGGAGTTTTAGTAGGGGCTAAATTCTGCCAAATTATGCCTAAACGCCCGCTAAAGTTTGTTATTTACGGAATGTTGGCGATGGCTAGTTGGAAGTTGTATCAAGTCTAAAAAGTAGGGTAAGGTCAGGAGTATTGCTGTCAACAAATATGCGTTTTCGGTTCAGTCCGGCAGGGGTTTAAACCCCTGCCGGTCTTTCCTTTCGGGTTAAACTGAGAGCAATGTCGCAGTAATCAAGCTCGCCCCTACTAGAATTTAATAATTGCTGACTAATGATTCGAGTTCGCGGATAGTCGGCAATTCAAAGTCTTTAAACAAGGCTGTACTGAGGTAGCGTTCGCCATAAGAAGGCTGCACAAAAACTATCAATTTTCCAGCATTTTCCGGACGCTTGCCGACTTGAATTGCGGCACACAAAGCGGCGCCTGCAGAAATTCCTGACAACAATCCTTCTTCTCTGGCTAGCCGACGGCTGTAAGCGATCGCATCTGCATCGCTAACTGCGATTACCTCATCAATTAACTCTGGTTTCAACACTTCTGGGATGAATCCTGCGCCAATCCCTTGAATTTTGTGAGCACCAGATTTGCCTCCAGAAAGGACGGGGCTGGTGGCTGGTTCAACTGCAATTACCCTAAAACTGGACTTTCGCGGTTTAATTACTTCAGCAACTCCAGTAATCGTACCGCCGGTGCCAACTCCAGCAACTAAAAAATCTACTTTACCCTCTGTATCTTCCCAAATTTCCTCAGCCGTTGTTTCACGGTGAATTTTTGGATTAGCGGGGTTGCGAAACTGTTGCAGCATGAAAGCATTGGGGGTTTCTTCTACAATTTCTTCCGCACGGGCGATCGCGCTTAACATTCCTTCATGTCCCGGAGTTAATTCCAACTGAGCTCCATAAGCTTTCAGCATCGATCGGCGCTCTAAACTCATCGTATCCGGCATCGTTAAAATCAGACTGTAGCCTTTCGCCGCCGCAATCATTGCCAAAGCAATTCCAGTATTTCCTGAAGTCGGTTCTACTAAAATAGTTTTCCCCGGTTGAATTAACCCCGCATCTTCTGCAGCCTGAATCATGCTTGCTGCAATCCGATCTTTCACCGAAGCAGCCGGATTCATCCCTTCTAATTTGACCACAATTTGAGCAACTACTCCTTCGGCTTGGGGAATTTTATTGAGCTGAACTAATGGAGTTCTGCCAATTATTCCTGTAACATCCTTAGCAATTCTCATGGCTTAATCTATCTCCCCTTAAATGTAGTACATGGGATGTGCTTGTTTGCGAACATCCCGCTGTTCGCACAAATCTTGTAATGTGTATTTCCCCAAAACAGCCCAAGATGCCTGTTGAGCTTCCTGCCAGATTTCTAGCACCGCAGTTTTTTCTATTGTTACAGATTCCGAAACTTTTTGGGCCGGGCCACTGCCCGATCCTTCGAGTGTCGAAAACACCTCTAGCAAAGTAATTTGCCAAGGATCTTTCGCCAGCAAATAACCGCCTTTAGCACCCCGCAAACTCTGGACAATACTTGCACGCCGCAGCACAGCAAGAATTTGGTCTAGATAGCGTTCCGGTATCTCTTGAGAAACAGTAATTTCGTTTACTGTTAGGGGCGAATCCTTCGGGTAGTGACTCGCCAGTTCCAAGAGCGCTAACAGGGCATATTGTACTCTAGAAGATAGTTCCACATTCCCCACTGGCGATCGAGTTTAAATTGTACATTATATAATAGTACATAATTCCGGTAGACATACAGGTGTTAGTATATTTTTATTACAAAAACGGTTGGAGAAATCCCGTGAGTAATGTAAATGTAGGGAATTTAAGCTGTCGGCACTGTCGGTATTACGAGCAGCACGGACACAGGGGCGGAAACTGCCTGATGCTCGGCGTGGGGGTACAGGGTGGGTGGAAAGCTTGCTCCTTCTTGGTTCCACCCTTTGCACCGTCTTGGGAACACCCCGAAGCGGGTAGAGCCCGAAAGTCTCAAATGTTGCACGGAGCGAGTATTTTACAGGCAATACCGCCTTAAAGTAATTGCTAAGTAGGTAGGCGGATATATGCTGTGTCATCGTTAAGTTTATTCATACTTACCTACTTAACGGCAGTCAACAGGTGCGATATCTCGCATCTGTTGGCAGTGAGAAGAAAGAAATCAGGAGAAACAGAAAAGCAAGTGCGATCGTCACCCTTGCTTTTGACCTTATTGACCAGTGGAGGAGAAAATTTAATAAATGCAAATTCTCACAAAACTTGGTTTAAAACCCCGTCCTTGTAGGACGGCTTTCTCTTAATTTAGGGATACGCCCGTACTTGTGTTTGTAGATTTTTGTGAAGAATTCGGCAATATTAAGCCAGCCCCGCTAGCATAAAGATATCGTGATGAGGTCGAAGTCATGCTAGTTTTTGAGTTCAAAGCATTCGGTAAAAAACAGCAATTTGACGCTGTAGACGAAGCAATTAGAACGGTGCAGTTCATCCGCAACAAAGCATTGCGCTTTTGGATGGAAAACACAAAAGTCGATAAATACGGCTTAAACAAGTACAGCGCTGTTCTAGCTAAAGAATTCCCGTTTTGCGATGACTTAAACAGCATGGCTCGCCAATCTAGCTCAGAAAGAGCGTGGTCGGCGATCTCCCGATTCTATGACAACTGTAAAAAGAAAGTCCCAGGAAAAAAAGGGTTTCCGCAATTCCAGAAAGACAACCGCTCGGTCGAATACAAGACTACTGGCTGGCGGATGGCAGATGACCGGAAATCTATCACTTTTACCGATAAGAAAGGAATCGGGAAACTCAAATTAAAAGGAACGCGCGACTTGCATTTCTACCAGCGCAGTCAAATCAAGCGAGTGCGCTTGGTAAAGCGAGCAGACGGATATTACGTCCAGTTCTGCATTCAAGTTGACCGCTCTGAGAAGATTGAAATTACTGGCAACGCCATTGGATTAGACGTGGGACTAAAAGAGTTCTACACAGATTCCAATGGTGTTGCAGTCGAAAATCCGCGATTTCTCCGCAAGTCCGAGCGCAGGTTAAAAAAAGCCCAAAGACGAGTTGCCAAACGAGTCAAGGGTTCGCAAAATAGAAAAAAGGCTAGAGTGATTTTAGGAAAGCGCCACCTCAAAATAAGTAGGCAACGTAAAGATTTTGCCGTGAAATTGGCAAGATGCGCGATCCAGTCAAACGACTGTGTAGCCTACGAAGACTTGAGGATTAAAAATATGGTGAAGAATCACTGTCTAGCAAAATCGATTAACGACGCATCTTGGTATATGTTCCGAGTGTGGTTGGAATATTTAGGCAAAGTATTCGGAAGAATTACGATTGCCGTGCCAGCCAATGGAACAAGTCAAGAATGCTCTAACTGCGGAACAATTGTTAAGAAAACTCTATCAACGCGAACCCATGCTTGTCGGTGTGGATGCGTATTAGATCGTGATTGGAACGCCGCTAAAAATATTCTAAGTCGGGGATTGAGTACGGTGGGGCACACCGGAACTTGGATTTTAGATCCGAACGCTTGTGGAGAATTGACCGCTACCGATGTTGAAGTAATTCTACATCGGCAAGTCGATTCTGCGAATCAAGAATCCCCTCGCCTTTAGGCAGGGGAGTGTCAAACAGTATCGGCAGTGCCGAGGGTTTAAGCTGCATCAAGCAGTATTGGTTTTGGCATTACTACATATAATACTATAAGCCGACCGATTTACAGTAGTATATGGGGAAAAAATTTTTCCTTCCCCAGCCCCTTCTAAGCTGCCTCCGATATTTTCCGCGAAACAAACGGTACAGCTTGTCTGACTTCTTGCTGCAGCGGAATCTCGATCGAGAATTCCGTCCCCAATCCCGGTGTCGAATCGCAGCGCAGCATACCTTTGTGCTTTTCTACGATAATTTTATAGCTGATTGACAGTCCCAATCCTGTCCCTTTTCCGACCGGTTTCGTCGTAAAGAACGGGTCAAACAGCCGTTTTTTGACATTTTCTGGCATACCGGGGCCGTTGTCAGATATCCGCACAATTATTTTATCGGGACTTGAATATTCTGTGGTTATGGCGATCGCGATCGGATTGGCTTTCGCTGCTTTGGGCCCGCGATCGAGGTTGTAACTCTCCAGGGCGTCGATCGCATTAGCCAGAATATTCATAAACACCTGATTTAATTGTCCGGCATAGCACTCTACTAAAGGTAAATGGCTGTAGTTTTTAACAATCTCGATCGCAGGGCGGTGGGCTGTAGCTTTCAGGCGACTTTGCAGAATTAGCAGAGTGCTGTCAATGCCTTCATGGATGTTGACAGGTTTCATTTCGCTTTCATCTAAGCGAGAGAAATTACGCAAAGATTTGACAATTTGAACAATGCGATCGGCTCCTATTTTCATCGATGACAGCAGTTGCGGCAAATCTTTGCTGAGAAAGTCAAAGTCAATATTTTCTAAATACTTTGAAATTTCCGATGGAGGGTATGAATAGTGTTTTTGGTAGAGTTTTACCAACTCCAACAAATCCCTACTATATGCGCTGGCGTGTTGAATATTGCCGTAAATAAAACTAATAGGATTGTTAACTTCGTGGGCGACACCAGCAACTAACAAACCCAAACTAGACATTTTTTCCTGCTGAATTAGTTGAGTTTGAGTTTGCTGCAACTCTTGCAACGTTTGCTCTAGCTGTTTAGATTTAGCCGTGCGTTCTGCTGCTACTTGTTCAAGTTTATCTGTATAATTCAACAAGCTCATTAGATAAAGTGTCACAGCCAAGCTTAAGATGATCCCTAATATTAAAACAGTCAAAGAACGCCAAAATCTTAGAGGATTAATGTACTCTGGCGTTAGCCGCAGTTGCAGCAGCCACCTGCGATTTTCAATATTGAGAATGCGGGTGCAACTGCTGCCGTCCGGGCAGTAAGCTCTTTCGCCAATATCGAGTGTATTTTTAATGTTTTCGTCAGTAACTATTCTTTTAGTCTTCGCTTCGTAAAAAGCGAGAAATCTTTCGGCTTCAGGAGCCATAGCATCTTGAAGATATACGTTAACAAAGTTAAGTTGAGTTTCCTGTAAAGCCGACTTAACAATAGCATCAATGAGCAAAATTCCCATAGTAAAACCTTTCAAGTTTTCTGTTCTTTTAGCAGGTAAGTTTTCTGAAAATGGTGCGGTGTCGCCAGGAGACGTTTGACTAAAAATTGGCAGAAAGACGAAGAAACTTGGGGGATTTTGTGATGGCAATTTTTGGCGGTCAGTCGCGATAATTTCTTGTCTTTTGGTGGCGTTTTCTAACGCTACTCGATTGGCAGTTAAATCTAAACTTAAATCTATTTCCTCTGTCAGGAATTGCGGAGAGTCAGAAACACGGGGCAGCCAAGCGATCGCCTTCAGGCTCGGATGGCGGTAGAGGGCAGGGCCAACAAATGTCTTCATTTCTGGTTTTTTAACGCCGTCAAATACGCTGTAAAATGCTCCTGCAGCCCGAATTATTTCTAAATTGCCGCTAACATCTCTCTGAATGTCTGTAGCTATTTTGTCCAGCCGATCTTGCAGTTCGGCTTGCATGAATTTGTATTCCCAATTGTACGCAACTGAAGAGGCGATCGCAGACAGTCCAAATCCTGCACAAAGTGTTAATCCTGCTTGGATGTAACGGCGATAACCAAGTAAAGCGCTAGTTGCTAAATTCAATAATTTGTTAGGATTCATATTCTTCGCTGACCTTTTTTTATCGTTCCCACTCAAAATTTCATGAGGAAGCTTTTTCCCCTTCCCAGGCAGAGCCTAGGAATGAATTTCAGGAGGCTCTGCCTCCGATTTGGAGCCACGAGACAGCATTACCAGGCTCGTGCCTGGTAACGATGTGGGAGCAGTGTTTTGCAGAAGCTCCCCGATAGTATTTTGAGTAAGATGCAGTCGCTGATTTAAATTGAATAAGCAGGAAAAGTCATGGCGTGTTTGGGCTTGACGTAAACCTGCTGATCTCGCGTTAACTGTAGAGAATCGAAGCGCTCGCGACTCACGTAAGCTGTTACTACCTGCTGGGATTCTAACACTAACTCGGTTTGTATTTCCCGCCCTAAATGAATGATGCGGCTGACTGTTGCTAATGAAAAACCCGACTCCGGCTTAGTTTTAATTTCCACGTCGTGGGGGCGCAAAAACACTAATTCCGAATGAGCGGCTCCATTATGGCGAGGCGCTGCGGCGTGGCTGGCGAACAAACCTGCAGCATTGGACAGCACATTGACAGGCCCAATAAAACTCATCACAAAAGCTGACGCCGGTTTGTCGTAAATTTCAGCAGGAGTGCCAACTTGTTCGACTCTACCTTTGTTCATCACCACAATTTCATCGGCTACTTCCATAGCTTCTTCTTGGTCGTGAGTCACAAAAACTGTGGTGATGTTAACTTCTTTGTGAAGGTTGTGCAGCCACGATCGCAATTCTTTGCGGACTTTAGCATCTAATGCTCCAAAAGGTTCGTCTAGCAGCAGCACTTTTGGTTGAACTGCTAGAGCTCTGGCCAAAGCAACCCGCTGCCGCTGGCCGCCGGAAAGTTGCGAAGGATAGCGATCGCCCAAACCTGTCAACTGCACTAAATCCAAAAGTTCATCAACCCGCCTACTAATTGAGCCTTTAGGAACTTTGCGAATTTCCATCGCAAAAGCAATATTTTTCCGAATACTCATGTGTTTGAACAAAGCGTAGTGCTGAAACACAAAACCGATATGCCGTTCTTGCACCGACTGATGAGTAGCATCTTCACCGATCAGGTAAATATGACCGCTGTCCGGCGGTTCTAGCCCCGCGATCATCCTCAGCAGAGTCGATTTCCCGGAACCAGAAGGCCCCAACAGCGCGACTAAAGAACCCCTTTTAATTTCCAAATTCACGTTGTCAATTGCGTGGAAGGAGCCGAAGTGTTTCGATACGTTCTGAACTGTAATGCTCATGAGTTTATTTACCTATTTTAGGAGTTAAAAAAGTAAACTCCGCTTATCTGACAGATTTACAGTAGTATATCCTGAAAATATTATTTTGCAAGGTCTGTAACTTTTTGTATAGGATCTCGATGCTCTCCAGATGGGGACTGCGTTTCAAAGTTGAGGCTGGCGGGCCGTCGGAGTTAAGCTGTCAGCGTTTCGAGATGTGGCTGTAGCGGTAAATGCGATCGTCCCAGAGTAAGCAATGCTGAAATTACGCAGAAACCGGGTTTGATGGACGAAAATACTGCATCAAAACCTTTAAAACCTTTAACCCCCGTAAAAAACCCGGTTTCTTGGCTGTCGCTGTATATTTTACGGCTGCCGACAATTCCCCGACTCCCGGCGATATTGAAGATTTCACGTAGGAATTGCTCAATCTGAGGTGCGATCGCACACAATTTAGATCACAATAGTTAATTCAGAAGCCCGCCAGCTTCACCTTTGAGAAACTGACAGAATAGTAAATTCTAACCAGAACACCACTATGGGAAAACCAACAGGCTTTATCGAATTCTTGCGCGAATTGCCCTCCGAACTCTCACCCGTCGAGAGAGTCCACAACTGGGACGAATTTCACCTGCCGATGGATGAGGACAAACTCCGCACCCAAGGCGCGCGCTGCATGGATTGCGGCATTCCGTTTTGCCACACGGGCACAATTATCAGCGGCATGGCAAGCGGCTGCCCGATTAACAACCTCATCCCCGAATGGAACGACCTAGTATATCGCGGACTGTGGAAAGAAGCCCTAGACAGACTCCACAAAACCAACAACTTCCCTGAATTCACCGGCCGCGTCTGTCCCGCACCCTGCGAAGGCGCTTGCGTGCTCGGCATCAACAACCCGCCGGTGACGATTAAAAACATCGAAGCCGCAATTATCGATAAAGGCTGGGATGAAGGCTGGATTACTGCCGAACCACCCGCCAAACGCACCGGCAAAAAAATCGCCGTCATCGGTTCCGGGCCCGCCGGTTTGTCCGCCGCCGCGCAACTCAACAAAGCTGGTCATTGGGTAACAGTATACGAAAGAGCCGATCGACCAGGCGGTCTGCTAATGTATGGCATCCCCAACATGAAGCTAGACAAAGAACAAGTCGTAATGCGCCGCCTGAAAGTCCTCGAAGACGAAGGCGTGACATTCGTCTGCAACACCGAAGTCGGCAAAGACTTGCCAGCCGAACAACTGCTAAAAGAATACGACTCAGTTGTGCTCTGTACCGGCGCGACAAAACCCCGCGACTTGGGCATCCCCGGCCGGGAATTAAAAGGCATCCACTTCGCAATGGACTTTCTGACTGCGAACACCAAAGCAGTTCTCGACAAGAGCACCAACGATAACTTCATCTCCGCCGAAGGCAAAGATATCGTGATCATCGGCGGCGGCGACACCGGCACCGACTGCGTGGGCACCTCCATCCGCCACGGCTGCAAAAGCCTCGTACAGCTAGAAATCTTGCCCAAACCGCCCTCGGAACGCGCCGCCAACAATCCCTGGCCCGAATGGCCAAAAGTCTACCGTCTCGACTACGGCCAAGAAGAAGCCGCAGCCAAATTCGGCGACGACCCCCGCGGCTATCTCACCACGGCGACAAAGTTCGAGGGCGACGAAAACGGCAATGTCAAAGCTGTGCACACCGTTGAAGTGGAGTGGGCGAAAAACGAGAAAGGGCAGTTCATTCCGAACCACATCCCGGGCACGGAAAAAGTGTTGCCCGCACAGCTTGTCTTGCTAGCGATGGGCTTCCTCGGCCCGGAACAGCCCTTGCTGGATGCCCTGGGATTGGAACGCGACGCCCGCAGCAACGTGAAAGCCGAGCACGAAAAATATACAACCAGCATTCCGGGAGTTTTCGCGGCTGGAGACTGTCGCCGGGGACAAAGTTTGGTTGTTTGGGCGATTAATGAAGGGCGGGGCGTGGCCCGGGAGTGCGACCTTTATCTGATGGGGAGCACTGATTTGCCGTAAAGCAACCGGGTTGACGCATTGGTTTGTAGTAAGGACTTCAGTCTTTTCAAACTCGGATTTAAGGACTAAAGTCCTTACTACGAACTTATTACAGAATTAACCCCAATTATGCCAAATTCATTACTTTCGGGTGAGGGTGCTGTCGGTACTTATAGTGAATTACTCAAAAAAGGATGTAGAGGCGATAACCTGACGCCACATCACATACCATCAAATGCGTTTATGGAAGCAAAAGTGCCTGCTTACACCAGAAACAAAGGGATAGCAATGATGATGGAGCATTTGTCACCAGGAATGGGCGGTCGCCACAGAGAAACGCTATCCTATGGACAATCCCCTAACTTAAATATATTACCAAGACAGGCTCTCGCTCGTGAAGTTTGGGATGTGCGATCGATTTATCGCTGTCAAGGACTTTACACCCCAGAAATTAAGCGGGGTTTACAGCAAGTCATTCAGCAAAACAAGTTAGCGTGGCAAGGTGTTTTCGATAAATGGAGGGTTTGAGAATGAGCCATAATTCATTAATTAACGTTTTAGAAACTAATAGATTGATGCGTTCCGATGAGGAAGTCGCTGCATTTGAGAATGCTCTAGCCGAACTTGCCAAAAACTCACCAATAGAAAATCTGCGAGAACTGCATCTAGTCTTAGATGACAAATGTCAGCACCCGGAAGTCATGTTTAGTCTCATCCATTTTCTAGAGTCTTTTGACGTAAAAAAGCAACTTCAAGCATTTATTAATGCGGTTCCGCAATTAATCGTTTCCGCACCGGAATGGACGAAAATTATCCACAATCGCATCCTAAATGATGAGTCTGCGCGTGCGTGTTATCAAGATATTTTGTCTGCTGTTGACAGCCACAGCTCACTGATGAAACAAACTATTGAGCTACCAAAAGAATTAGCTGACCTTTTAGAACAATATCTTAAAGAAATTCCTCCGCAGCAATTAATTGTCTATTTGCGGGAGCAATTAGGCTTAGTCAAACCTGAATTCCAAGACCTTTCTGATTTGTTAGCAGTAGCAGGAGTCGCTAAAGATAAGTAGGTCACTCTAATTAAACCAGGACTTACGCAAAAATTGGCTTTACACACTACCAATAGCGGTAAGGTGCGCCCATAAGCACCCTAAATATAGAGTAAGTGCGTCCAGGACTGTAAACGTAAAACGCTCTCGCTGTTATATCCCCGACTTATTAAAGAAGTCGGGGATATGGGTATTCTATTTTTTCCTACCAACTAAATTACAACACAGCCCATCAAATTTTTTAACCAAAATTCAACGGATCGACATCAATAGTTAAACTAACAGAACGCGGCGTGCGATCGCGCAATCCGATCAAATCCGACAAATCCACCGACTCATCCAAAGGCAACTTCAGCAAAATCTGCCACCGATAGCGATTTGCCACCCGCATAATCGCCGCAGGTGCAGGCCCCAACAACTCACACCCCGGTACAGACAATCGCTCAATATACTCCTGACAAACAGACGCCAATTGTACCGCCGTCACCGCCACTTCCGCCGCATCTACACTGCTCAACCGCAACAAAACCAGCCGCCCCGAAGGAGGATAATTCAGCGCCGCTCTTTCTGCTAATTCTGTTTCCACAAAACCTGCATATTCATGCCGCCTAACTGCTTGAATAACCCGGTGTTCGGGAGTGTAAGTTTGAATAATTACCCGCCCCGGATCGTCGCCTCTGCCCGCACGACCCGCGACTTGAGTTAATGTTTGAAAAGCTCGTTCGCTGGCCCGATAATCGGATAAGTTTAGCAACCCGTCAGCAGAAACAACTCCCACCAATGTGACTCCAGCTAAATCTAACCCTTTCGTCAGCATTTGCGTACCCAACAAAATGTCAGCTTCCCCATTGGCAAATTGCGTTAACAATCTGCGGTGATCGCCCTTATTTCTAGTCGTATCGCTGTCAAACCGAATTGCCCGCAATTCTGGAAACAATCTCGTTAATTCCTGTTCGACTCGCTGAGTCCCACTACCAAAGTTTTTGAAGTAAGGAGAACTGCATTCTGGGCAGTTTTGGGGGTGTCGTTCCGTGTGGTTGCAGTAGTGACAGCGCAATATTTCTGCGGTTCCTTCGCCGACGTGGTGATAAGACAGGGAAACATCGCAATTCGGGCATTCCATCACATAGCCACAACTTCGACAAGAGACAAAGGTACTGTGTCCTCTTCTGTGAATAAATAGAATACCTTGCTGTTGTCTTGCTTGCAATTGTTCCAGCGCGTTTTGCAGGGAAGCGCTGAAAATTGAGCGGTTTCCTTGCCGCAATTCTTGGCGCATATCGACTATTTCCACAGGCGGCATCGGGCGGGAATAAATGCGATCGGGCAATGATAAATAATGGATATTTGGTAAGGAGTAATAATCTCGGCGCGTCCCCACCAAAGTCTCTAATGCTGGAGTTGCGGAACCTAAAATTAAGGGACAATTTTCTAATTCGGCGCGCCATTTGGCAACGGTGCGGGCATGGTAGCAGGGGGCTGGTTGGTCTTGTTTGAAGCTGCTGTCGTGTTCTTCATCGAGGATAATTAAGCCGAGGTGAGGTAAAGGTGCGAAAATGGCCGATCGCGTGCCGATGACAATTTGCGGCGTTCCAGTCAGCATCTGACGCCATGTATCGTAACGTTCGCCGTCGGATAGGGCGCTGTGGTACACGCAAATTTGCTCGCCAAAACGGGCGCGGAATCTGTCTGTAAGTTGCGGTGTGAGGCCGATTTCGGGAACGAGTACGAGGGCGGATTTGCCGCTGGCTAAGATTGGGGCGATCGCCTGCAAATACACTTCGGTTTTCCCGGAACCTGTAACGCCGTGCAGCAGCACTTGACGGAATCCCGAAAAAGAGTTAATAAACGCTAAAGCTTCTGCTTGAAAATGAGTTAAAGTTTTCGGTGAATCGGGCAATTGAGAAATTCCGCGATCGCCCCTGAGAACTTCCCTTTGATCGATGACAACGCTACCTTTTTGTTCCAAATTTTTGACAACAGAAGAACTCGCGCTGCAAATTCTCAGCAAATCGTTCATCCACATTTCACCGCCGCCACGCCGCAAAACTTCCAATACTTCTTGTTGCCGCTTGGTTAAATCTGTGACAAATGCACTAGCAATTAATGTCACTGCCGGTTTTAGTTGTGGTTTGGGAGGATGGGGAGGTTCTAAATAACTTTCTACCCAACCGCGTTTCAATAAATCTTTCAATCCCCGATAACTTCCCTTAACTTGGCGCTGAAGGTATTGCCAAGTGTAATCGCCGTTTTTTTGAGCTTGCAACAATTGCAAAATTTGACTAGCTGCGGGATTGAGAAATGTTTCGGCATTCGGAGAAATTGCGTCCTTAATTAAGCGAATTCGGCGCACGGAACGGCTTAACAAACCGGGCGGCAGTGAGGCTCTAATTACTTGAATTAAAGGTGTGCAATAATAGGTGGCAGTGCGATCGAGCAATTCCCAATAAGTAGGCGGGAAAAAACCCGTACTGACAACATCTTCGACATCTTTAACCCGCGCCGGATCTAAGTCTGGCGGCAGTTGAGAAATGAACCGAATCGCGATCGCCCCTACCTGTTGACTGCCAAAGGGTACACTCAAAATATCCCCTGGTTGCACAGTAAGTTCCGCAGGTAAACGATAGGTAAATAACTTGTTTTCCTCCCCAGACGAGTCCCCCGCAACCCTGAAAGGAGAGTCCACCAATACCTCCATCCACTCTGCCCGCACGGTGGGGCGCTGTGGCGGTTCGCTGCTGCCGTAGGATGCCCCGGCCTCTGCCGCTATAGGGGTTGACAAACCAAAAGTGACAGTAGACATAGGGTTGCACATCAAACTAGGAGGAGCCGCGGTCAAAGGGAGTTTTCATTATCCCTCAGTTTAGCTCGATCGATCGATCTTAGCTGCGGGAATTGGCGATCGGAATCTCGATCACGAATTCAGTCCCTTCTCCAATTGCGGATATGCACTCCAACCTCCCGCCGTGTTTGTCCACAACAATCTGATAGCTAATTGATAATCCCAAACCCGTCCCGTGACCAACTTGTTTGGTGGTGAAAAAGGGATCGAAAATTTTGGTTTTTACAGATTCATTCATTCCCAGACCATTATCTTTGATGCTAATTCTTGCCAAATTTTCGGAAATAATAGAAGTAGTAATGGTCATCTCGATAGGGTTAGCTTCTATCTCGTCCAGTGAAGACTTTTGCTCTCGCTCTCGCAGGGCATCAACAGCATTATTAATGATGTTCATAAACACCTGATTTAATTGACCCGCATAACACTCCACCTTTGGCAAATCTCCATAATTCTTAATAAGACTAATAGCCGAATGACCGGGTTTTTCTTTAGTTAAATGTTGCAATATTAACAAGGTGCTATCAATTCCTTCGTGAATGTTAACTGGTTTCTTTTCACCTTCATCTACCCGCGCAAAGTTGCGTAAAGTCAGCACTATTTCGCGGATGCGCTCGGAACCAACTTTCATTGACGAAAGAGTTTTCAACAAATCTTCGCGCAAGAAGTTGATGTCAATTTTTTCCAGGAAAGCTTCAATCTCTGCATCTGTTTCGGGATACCTATCCTGATACATTGCTAGCAATGTTAAAATGTCGCCAGCGTAGTCATTGACATAGGTAATATTGCCGTAGATGAAGTTAACGGGATTGTTGATTTCGTGGGCGATACCAGCTACCAAAATGCCCAAAGCCGACATTTTTTCGGCTTCGATCAATTTGAGCTGCGTTGTTTGCTGGTTTAAGAGAGCTTTTTCTAGTGTAGACATTCTTGCTTTTAAAATATTTTCGGAATCTCTAAATTCCTCCGTTAGTGTTTTTAGCAAAGATTCTTTTTTTTGATTAATGGCTTGTAATTGGCTGCGTTCGGTTTCCGAAGTTTCAAGTTTTTCCCGCAGGATTCGATTTTCCTTTTCCAGCTCTTTGATTCTGTTGTCCCAGTCTGTTGGTTCCATCGGCTATTATTTTGAACCTAAAAATAGTGTCAGAGCATTTTTATTAGAAAATTTATTTACACCTTTACATAGTTAGAATCTCGGTGTACATCGCCTGGCCAATTTTGTCCGAAAATTTCAACACTTCCTTTATTTGGGTCGATATAAAAATCTTATCTAAGATACATTCACAATGTCAACATATTAATAATAACTTTGGTTAAAACCGATCGCTAGTTTTATTCCCCCCTCTCGCATTTGCGGGTTTTTCATCGGATTGTTGATAAATAAGCTGGCCGATCGCAAACTTATCAAGGCGGGCCCAGTGCGAAAAATTGCCCGATTCAGACAACCTTTGTACAAAACCCGTGGGCAATGCAAAGGGGAAATATTAAATGTGAGTGCGATCGACTCCGGGGCGTCGGGAAAAGTGCGATCGACTGGTCGCGCGATCGCCCACAAGCAATCTCAAGTACCAAGCCACTTGCTCTATCCCAGAACGCAATCACACTATACCATTGCTGAAAAATCTCACTTTAATGTGTCGATCGTACTCACACACCCGCACCATTGTGTGCTAATAACTACTACTTGTGACAACATCGACACAGCAGTTTATATTTGGAGAGTAATTGATGTCAGGTAGCGAAGTTCGTGCAGACTTTTGGATGAGCGAGTACATTACCCCTTGGGATATTTACGTTCACGGCATCATCGCGGTGCTCGCTTACAAGAAAACTGCCTATCAAGAAATGTACGTAGTTCAGACCGGTACCTACGGCAAAGGCTTAGTTTTGGACGGCAAATGGCAATCTTGTACAGGCGACGAGTTTCTGTACCACGAACCCCTAGTGCACCCAGCCATGATTTGTCACGGTTCACCCAAAAAAGTCCTCGTTCTCGGCGGCGGAGAAGGAGCTACAATTAGAGAAGTGCTGCGCTGGAAAACAGTTGAAAAAGTCGTGATGATCGACATTGACGGCGAAGTAGTAGAAGCTTGCCGCGAACACCTGCCAGAAATGCACCAAAATGCCTTTGACGACCCCCGCTGCGAAGTAGTAATCGGCGATGCTTTGGACTATTTAGATAAAACTGACAATGATTGGGATATTGTCATTTCTGACTTGTCCGATCCCATTGAAGAAGGCCCATCTTTCCAGTTGTTTACCAAAGAGTATTTTGAGAAAGTTCGCAGCGTAATGTCACCTAACGGATATTTCGTAGTGCAAGCGGGCCCAGTTTCTCCGGCAGAAATGAAAATGCACGCTCGCATTGTAAATACCCTGAAATCTGTTTTCCCCAACGTTCAATCCTGCACCAGCTTTATTTCTACTTATGGAGCTCCTTGGGGTTTTGCCGTAGCTTCTAATCAAGAAATAAATACGCGACCAGATCCCGAAGTTACTGACAAATTACTTGCCGAGAAAACCACCGGCGGGTTGCGGATGTTCGACGGAATTACACTGTTGGGGTTGATGCAGCTTCCCGGTCACTTACGCCAGGTAATCGCCGCTGAAACCGAAGTTTACACTATGGCAGCACCGCCTAAGTTTTTCGGGAAAGGTTCGGTTGGTCAGTGAAGTTAAATTGAAAGAGAAAACTCGTTTGGAGTAACTGAGATGGACAATTTAATTCGCATAGTCGCTGCAATTTTTCTTCCCCCTCTGGGCGTATTTTTGACTGTCGGCATCGGTACTGATTTTTGGATAAACCTAGTTCTCACGTTTTTGGGCTTTATTCCCGGCATCATTCACGCTGTTTGGGTAATTGCTAAGCACGATCGAGCTTAAGTTGAGATCAAATCCTGTTTTGGGATAATAAACAGGCAAGAGAAAATAAGTTTTCTTTTGCCTGTTTTCACCAATTAATCTGGATTAAATCTGCATTCATCCGCGTACCCTTCGGGAAAGCCAAGCGCCTACCTCTGCGGTTAAAAATAAAAGAATCTAATTCTTATGACAATTAGATTGCACCTCAATTTCTTCACAAACCAATTCAGCAATTTTTTTCGCCGCTCCCGATTCTCCTCGAACGGCACGCAAACGATCACCCATTTGTGCTAATTTTTCAGGATGGCTCAAATAGTCGATCGCCAATTGAGCAATTACTTCCGGTTCCAGCTTCCCAATTAACTCCGGCACAATCTCTTCCTGTGCCCAAATATTCGGCCAAGCATAAAGCTTTCCATTTCCCAATTGCCAAATTAGCCAATTAATCACCGTAGCAAAAACTGAACCGACTAACGGCAAATTTGCCAGCAATCCCGGCAATCCGTCCCAAGCTTTCATGGCATCCAATTGCTGCGTCGGAATCAAAACAATCATCGGTACAGCTAACGAACCCAATTCCGCAGTATTTGCTCCCACAGTAGTTAAACACAGGCTGCATTCTGATAGCAAATCGTAGGCGGGCGTCTGCGTCCAAAGTTCTACCTGCAAGTTATTTGCTGTCTGCAAAAACGGTGGTTCTGTTAACTGAAGTTCGGCGCTAGCGTTCTCAAATAAATGCAGGCAAGGATTTTGTTCAGGGTCGGCAAAACCTGCTAGAGTTTGCACATCTATGGTAGGAGCAACGGGAATTACAAAGCGAGTATCAGGGCGAAGGCGATGGATGGATTGGGCGATCGACAAACATAACGGTACACCTAAAGCTAATTTTGCCGCTTTAGAACCGGGCAACAATCCAATTAATTCTATTTTCCGTAGGGGCGGTGTCCCCGTGCCCGCCCTGCCCGATTTCCCGTTCCCTACTTCGGCGATTAAGTCTCCGACAACTGTAAATTTATTAGCATATTTTTGGGGAATTTTAGCAAAAACTTCTGGTTTCATCGCCGCAAATTTATCAATCCAGCGATACCACCGCGCGTCCCATTCAGCATAAATAACAGTGCGATATTTAAGTCTTTTGCCAATAACAACAGTAAAAAATTGATCGCCGCCTAAAAACAAAACAACTCCTGTTTCATACCAATCCCAATTTTCAGCAGTTTTGCCCGACAATAAGAATGGAAGAAAATGCTCCGGTGCTTGCACTCTGTCAACTTCTGGGTAGGAACAAGCGATTTGTGCTTCTTTCCCGGTGGCGTGCGGACAGGGGGACAGCACCACAGAGATGCGCGCTTGAGTGCCCGCGTTTGCCAATTGCTCGCGCAAAGCTTGCACGGCGGGACGCACCCAAGTTGCTAATTCTCCGGGCCCGTTGGAGAGGATTAAAATATCGACTGCCATAGCATTTAATATTTGAAAGGATACAACGGAGAATTTATGACCGATTTAATTGATGCCGTCAAGATGGGTGATGTTGCGGCTGTAGAATGTGCGATCGAACAGTGTGCAGATATCAATGCCAAAGATGAGGAAGGTGCGACAGCTTTGACGACTGCGGCTGAGGCTGGCAATTCGGCGATCGTCAAAAAGTTGCTGGCTGCAGGTGCGGATGCCAACAGTCACGACAATGACGGGTGGACGCCGTTAATGAGTGCCGCTGCTGCCGGACATACCGAGATTGTACAGCTTTTGCTGGAGGCGGGAGCGGATGTGAATGCTAAAACTAATTTTGGTTTGACGGCTTTGATGAGTGCTGCAGGTAGCGGGCGCACTCAAGTTGTGGAATTTTTAATCGATAAAGGAGCTGATATCAAAGCTAAGGATAATAATACTTGGACTGCGTTAATTTGGGCCTCTTCGGAGGGTCACAAAGATGCGGTTGAGGTTTTGAAGCTAGCGCGCGATTTCCATTAAAGACTTAGAAACCGGGTTTATTCGAGAAACCCGGTTTCTGGAGAGTACAATTAATGAATAAATTTGCGATCGTACCGACATCAGCAATCAGGAAAATCTCCAATAGCTGCGAGATTTCTACTTAAGGATAAGTGGAGATTCTGGTAATATACTCAAAGTGAGATTTCCGCCGCCTTCAATAACCGCGATTGTGTCAAAACGACTAATTTCGGTACGTCCATTTCTATGGACGTACACGCCGTTCGTTTGGATAGCTAAATCTTGATTATTGTTGATGGGAAACACCAATAAGTTATCTAAAGAATGAGATGGAACAACGATTTGATCCTGATCTTGGGTAAAGTTCCGAATTGTAGCAAAACCTGGCCCGATGTAGAGCTTTTCGATTACAATCCCGCTTATGCCCGCCGAAAAAGTTGTGGCGAGCATGAATGTATCGCGGCCACTACTGCCAATGAGAGTATCGAATTCATTGCTGCCGTAACTGTCCGGCCCGAAGTATCCTAATCGGTAGCCTCCAAATATTTTTTTCCCTACTTCAACTCCCAATAAAGTTACCTCTCCCACCCCTACACCAGTGACGATATCATTGCCGGAAGTTCCGACAAAAGTCGCAGAGCGGCTAGGCTCAAATTGCCCAAAATTAAAGTAGTGTTCCCTACCTGTTTTCAAAGCTCCAGAGTTGACCAACGGTACAATATCGGGGTTGTCGCTTAAGTAATTTGATTCAAAAAATGAAGTACCAAAACGGCCTTCTTTTGCCCCGAATTGAATAAAGTGGTTGTAGCCATTTTTAAAAGTTCCATTCTGAATAAACGGCACCATATCTTGGTTATTTGCTACATAAAACGCTTCGTCATAGTCAGGCGATACGCGTGTGCGACCCTGTTCGTAGCCCAACTGAATAAAGTGATCGATGCCAGACGCAAAAGGGGCGTTTGGATTGTTTGGCGTGCGAACTAAGGCAGCAATATCTGGATTTTGAGATAGATAGGTTTCTTCGTCAAAGTAACGCGATACTTTGGTCAGGCCGCCGGCTTGACCGAACTTTTCAAAGTGTTCTCTGCCGGATTTTATAATTCCTGCATCAATAGCAGGTTTCACCCAAGGATATTGCGCCAGGTAGTATGGTTCGTCAAAAATGTCATAATTAGTCATAAATTTTGCTCCAAGCTTAGTCTGCTTACTTGTCTGTTAAACTTAAACTACTATTACTAATTCTACTAACTCAGTATGTCAAGTTAATTATTGTTAAGCCTGTTTTATTATTTGTATGGTCAACACAAAAGTGCGATCGCCCATTTTGGTAATGTGCGATCGCACTCCCCAGCAGCCAAAGGTAAATCCTTAACTGCTGCGAGATTTCTATCGAAGGAAAGATGTAAAAGAAAGAGATTTTAGTAATAAATTCAAACTGAGATTGCGGTCGCCTTCAATAACAGCGAGCGTGTCACCGCGGTTGGTTTCGACCCCTCCATTTTTAACAAAAGAGAAGCCATTAGCTTGGATAGCTAAATGTCGATTATTGTTAATGGGAAACACCAAGAAGAACTCTCAGAAAGTCCCTGCAAGCTGGATGCTATCCTGACCTTGGGTAAAGTTAAGTAGGGTGCGTTATTAACGCACCTACCATGTTAAGGGAGAAAGAGATAACCGAGGTTCCGGTTATTTAAGGAATAGGTAGAAAGTGCCGTCGCCCTTTTGCTGAGTCGCAGAGAAATCTAAATTTCCTCCCCCCTCAATCCTACCAATTGTTTCAGATCCTGGGCTTAGGATTAACAACTCGTTACCACCACCACTTGTTCTGTAGGTAGCGGGTGAGCCTGCCAACTGGATCTTGTCATTGTCTTTATCAAAGTTCCGAATTGTAACTATACCGGTGATATCCGCATAGAGTGTACGGGATGTGGGATTACCGGAGGTAGGAGGAACTCCGAGTACGAATGTATCTTTCCCAGGGCCGCCGATCAGGACATCAGATTCATCACTTCCAAAGCTTTCATACTGCCGATTGCCTTGGGGATCGATACCTACTTCCACTCCAATCAGTTCGGTATTCCCCACACCAACGCCAGTGAGGATGTCATCGCCGGAAGTTCCGACAAAAGTAGCGGATCGGTTTGGCTCGTTTTTCCCGAAATTGAAGTAGTGTTCCCGACCGGTTTTCAAGGCTCCAGAGTTGACAAATGGCACAATGTCGGGGTTTTCTTTTAAGTATTCCGGTTCAAAAAATGAAGTCCCAAAACGACCGTCTTTGAGTCCGAATCGAATGAAATGCTGGTAGCCTGATTTGAACGTTCCGTTCTGAACGAACGATTGCAACTCTGAGTTATTTGCCAAATAAAAATCTTCGTTGTACTCAGGCGATACGCGGGTGCGGCCTTCTTCGTAGCCAAACTGAATAAATTGGTCTAAACCCGACGCAAAAGGCGCGTTTGGATTGTTTGGGCTGCGAACCAGGGGAGCAATATCTGGATTTTGACCTAGATAGGTTTCTTCGTCAAAGTAACGCGATACTTTGGTCAGGCCGCCGGCTTGACCGAACTTTTCAAAGTGTTCTCTACCGGATTTTATAATTCCTGCATCAATAGCCGGTTTCACCCAAGGATATTGCGCCAGGTAGTATGGTTCGTCAAAAATTTCATAATTAGTCATAAGTTGTACTCTAAGCTTAGTCTGCTTACTTGTCGATTAAACTTGATCCCCTATAACTAACTCTACTAACTCACTATGTCAAGTTAATTATTATTAAGCCTATTTTATTATTTTCATGGCAAACACAACAGTACGATCGCCCATTTTGCGAATGTGCGATCGTACCGACAGCAGCCCAAGCCAAATCCCCAATAGCTTCGAGATTTCTACCCAAGTAAAAATCTAGTAACTCTAGATTCTGGTAATAAATTCAACGTGAGATTTCCGCCGCCTTCAATAACAGCGATCGTGTCAAACGGAGCCGTTCCGGGAACAGCCAGGAGTGAAGCATTGTATTGGATAGCTAAATCTCGATTGTTGTTGATGGGCAATATCAAGTATTGATCTGAGAAAGGTAAAAAGCCATCTCCTAGCACGATGCTATCCTGACCTTTTGTAAAATTCCGAATTGTCGCAAAACCCGGCCCGATATAGAATTTTTCGGTTCCGGGCGCAGAACTTTTACCGCCTTCTATAAGGTCTCCGAGTACGAATATATCGCGGCCGCTACCGCCAATGAGAGTATCGAATTCATTGCTGCCGTCACCTTCATACACTCGGCCTTCGCCAAAGCCATTACCTGTACGTAAACCTACTTCAACTCCAATTAATTCGCTATTCCCCACCCCAGGACCGGTAATGATGTCATTCCCAGGAGTTCCGACAAAAGTCGCAGAGCGGCTTGGATCGTTTTTGCCAAAATTGAAGTAGTGTTCGCGACCGGTTTTCAATGCTCCCGATTCGACAAAAGGCCGAACATCGGGATTTTTTTGTAAGTATTCTGTTTCAAATAATGAAGTCCCAAACTGACCGTCTTTGATGCCGAATTGAATGAAATGCTGGTAGCCGTTTTTAAAAGTTCCATTCTCAATAAACGGCTGCAACTGTTGGTTATTTGCTACATAAAACGCTTCGTCATACTCAGGCGATACGCGAGTGCGACCTTCTTCGTAACCATATTGGATAAAGTGGTCTAGCCCGGTCGCAAAAGGTGCATTTTGGTTGTTGGGAGTGCGGACTAAGGCAGCGATGTCTGGGTTGCCAGCGAGGTAAGTAGCTTCGTCAAAATACCGCGATACTTTGGTTAAGCCGCCGGCTTGACCGAATTGTTCAAAGTGTTCTAATCCCGATTTGATGACTCCTGTGTCAATTGCTGGCTTGACCCAAGGATATTGAGAAAGGTAGTATTTTTCGTCAAAAATTGCCTAACTAGCCATGTTTTCTGCCTGCGGCTTTAATGAGCTGTTTAGGCAATTTATCAATAATCCAGAACTGAGACAATTACCTGATCGGGTGATTTTACCCAACAGTCAAATCTCACTTAAGCTCTATGCTTTCTAGCCGAAAAAAGTGAGACTGACTGGAGGACTAAATGGATTTATCATCTCAATCGGTTGCAGAGTTAGACTTGCTCCGCCCTGAACTCTGGCAAGTGTATCTCCAGATTTTTGAATTAATAAGTCCGCCCCTGATGGAAATATACTCAGTTCATTAAAGTTTTCGACCAACTGAATAAAATCTTTTCCTTTTTCAAAATTGACAATCCTGGCCTCCCCACTGCCCGTATAGAAATCTACCCGGCTGAGCAAACTACGTCGGTTGTTGGGAACAGCATCTCCGAGTACGAAGTAATCAATGCCAGAAGTGCCAATCAATGTATCGAATTCAGTAGTAGTCAGGAAAGGCTCTCTCGTGATGTCATCCAATTTCAAAGCGTCATACTTATTCTTATTAATGCCAAAAGGTGGATTGGGGCCGGCGAAAGCTACTTGCATTCCGATAATTTGATTTTTTCCCGCTGTAAATCCCGTGACGATATCATTACCGTTGGTTCCTGTAAAAAATCCGTATCGATTTGACTCAAATTGCCCAAATTTTAGATAGTGTTCTCGACCCGTTTTTAAACCTCCAGCCTCCACAACTGCCGCCACATCTGGGTTATCTCCCAAGTAACGTGGTTCAAAGAAACTTGTCCCGTACCTACCTTCTGTTTTTCCGAATTGGATAAAGTGTTGAAAGCCGGATTTAAAAATTCCGTTCTGCACGAAGGGAGTTATTTCCGGGTGGCGCTTTAAATAAAAAACTTCGTCGTAGTCAGGCGATACTCGCGTGCGGCCTTCTTCGTAACCAAACTGGATAAAGTGGTCTAAACCTGAAGCAAAGGGTCGGTTTTGGTTGTTGGCGGTGCGAACAAATGGTGCAATATCTTGATTTTGAGCTAGATATGTATCTTCGTCAAAATACCGCGATATTTTGGTGAGGCCGGCTGCTTGACCAAATTTTTCAAAGTGTTCTCTTCCAGA
>NZ_JAUBRA010000159.1:0-2377 GCF_036701555.1 Microcoleus sp. Pol10D4 | reverse complement strand
CGAGTAATCACTTCAGGCTTGAATTTTTAAATTTTATAACCATCAATTCTATTTAAAGACCTGCGGAATGTGGGTTGTATCGTCCGGGAACTTTCTATACAAAAGAACCAGTCACTACTTTTGATCATGATTTTTGGAGTTTAGGTCACGGTAAAGTGATGCCACATGGAATTTATGATTCTCAACAAAACCGAGGATATATAACTTTATGAAATAGTAAAGATACCAGTGAATTCGCCTGTGAGTCTTTAAAAAATTGGTGGAATAATTATGGTAAAGCTACCTACCCTAACGCTAATTCTATCTGTAAGGATTCAGGTCTTTGATTGGGGAATAAGAGAAGGGATGAAAAAGTCACAACAATGGGCAGATAGAGCATCACGGAAAAAAGCCATTGCGCTTTTACCTTGAAACCGACAAGTCTGAATCACAGACAACAAATTAGCAGTTTGTTCAAACCGAGACATTGACCGGGAACCTCCAGATACCTTACGTTTAGTCACGGCTAATCGCAAAGAACGTTCTGCCAAATTATTATCAGGGGGAATGGACGGGTGGTCTAAAAAGTACCACCATTGATGTGCTTTCTCACGTAACGAGCGCAGTAACAGTCCAGCAGCATGACCAACATGACCTTGCCAAGTATTTAACAATTCTGCCAATCTCGTCTTAAAGTCCCTCGCCCAAGTCTGATAATCAATCTCTTGGGGGTGTTCCCGCCATTTTCGATGTTGTCGAAATGCCTCATCAATTAATTCCAAAAATGCCTCTGCGACGACAGTGTTATTCAGGGCGAACGCATCTAAATTTAATGTTAACAGAATCTGGTATATTGGAGAAGAATTATTGACTAACTACAAAACATTTAATTAGGGTTTACCTGTATGAAACTTAAACCTAAAATCACCATCGCCGACCATTTTGCCGACTTAGAAGATCCCCGAATTGAGCGGACGAAACATCATCAATTAATTGACATTATCACCATCTCAATTTGTGCCGTGATTTGCGGTGCTGATACATGGGTGGATATTGAAAGTTACGGGCGAGCTAAATACGAATGGTTAAAGAAAATTTTAGAATTGCCGAATGGCATACCTTCACATGATACGATTGCGCGAGTATTTTCTCGGCTAAAACCGGAGCAATTTCAGAAATGTTTTTTGAGTTGGATTCAATCTATTAGTTGCTTCAATCCCGGAGAAGTAATCGCAATTGATGGCAAAACTCTTCGCCATTCTTACTCACGAAGAGGAGATAAAAAAGCAATTCATATGGTCAGTGCTTGGGCGACGAGTCAAAGATTAGTTTTAGGACAAGTTAAGGTTGATAAGAAGTCGAATGAAATCACAGCCCCATCCGGCTTTACTCAAAGTATTAGAATTGAATGGAAGCATTGTCACCATTGATGCTATGGGTTGTCAGAGGTCAATTGTGAAGTCAATTGTCGAACAAAAAGGAGATTATGTAATCACCTTAAAAAAGAACCAACCATCCCTGTATGCCAGAGTAGAAGAGTTGTTTAAACAAGCAATTAGACAAGGATTTTCGGGTTTTACACATACAGCTTATTCGACAAATAAAGAGAGGAATCACGGTCGCTCAGAAATTCGACATCACTTAATGCTCAGTGACATCAAAGAGCTAATTGATCCGGAGAATCAATGGGAGAAATTTCAGAGTATAGGTATGATAGAATCCGTGAGAATAGTGAAGGGAAAAACAACTATTGAAACTCGTTATTACATTAGTAGTTTACCAAATGATGCTCAAAAACTTGGTAAATCAGTCCGGAGCCATTGGGGAATTGAAAATTCTTTACATTGGGTATTAGATGTGGGTTTTCGTGAAGATGAGTGTCGGATTAGAAAAGATAATGCTCCGCAAAATTTTGCTATTCTTAGACACATCTCGCTCAATCTTTTGAATCAAGAGAAAACTTCAAAAACTGGAGCAAAAAATAAGCGACTTCGAGCCGGGTGGGATGATGACTATTTGACTAAAATCCTCGCTGTTGCAGTTAACTAAATTCTCACGAATAACTCATTACTAACTATTATACAACTGGAAAACAGTGGTTGTAATAGTTTTATTGTCTCAAAATTAGCAGGAGCGTAAAAACCACCATTAATCAGTTACTATTTTCTTACTAAAGTCATTAAAAAGCGTGTCTGTAGCTTCTTTGAATAGTGAATTTATCTCAAAATATACTCACCACTAATGAACAGTGTTCAATAAGATGCGTTCCCCCTGACCCCAACTGTCCTCAATACTATGTGTTTTATTTTCATACATCCATAGTATCCGCTCAATAAGTAGGGGTAGCAGAGAAAAAAAGTAAGCAGAGTAAAAAAAGTGTTATAAAATAGGACACATG
>NZ_JAUBRA010000053.1:0-48546 GCF_036701555.1 Microcoleus sp. Pol10D4 | reverse complement strand
AGAACTTTCTTAAAATGTCGCCGTAGATGGGCTAAACATTTCTGCTGCGCTCCCACCTCAACACCGTTGTAGACACTGAAATCGTCAGAGCTCAACACCCCAGCAAATTCCGAACCCAGCATTGTCTCTAATTCAGCTCTGCTGCGAGTGTCTGCCGCATGGAACAGGCAAAAATTTTGACCCGTGGCTGTCCACAACCATTCTTTGATGCCCTTAACACACCACGGGGTTTCATCGACATGGACGTTGGCTTGTAACGGTGCCCATTTCCATAAGTCTTCAACGGCGGGCTTTACAGCATCAGCTACCCGCGCGTTGGTTGCTTGTAATGTTCCTATCCCTATTTCGATGCCACCTAGTTCCCGCAGGAACTCTTGTTGCTTGGAGTAAGATATGTGCCCATAATTACCTAGCCATACCAATAATGCTTGTAGGTCGATACTCAAATCTTGTCCTGGCACGATACCCGGTGAGACGGGTCCGAGCGCCATTGCTCCACATTCTAGGCATTGACATTTGACTCGTTGATATTCCACCACTTCAATTGGTAAGGCTGGCTTTACACGCTACTTGCTGCTTGCTATAACCAATCGCATCACTTAATTCTCTGCTGCCACAATGCTCGCAAGAGTCAGGAGTGCTGATTTCATATCTATCTACTCGCCCAAACCCTTTTCGGGTTTTGCCGATATGTCCAGGCTGTCCTCCTGGTTTAGGCTTGGGTTCTGTTTCTGATTCTTTTGAGCGATCGAGAGCGACTGTCTCTGATTTCTGTATGAGATCGCTTGATGGGGGTTTCGATGATGTTTTGCTATTGGTGGGCTGTTTGTCTTTAAGTTTTTCGAGTTCTTGTTGTAATTTTTCAATCAGCTTTTGTTGGGTCAGCACAATTTTGACCAGTTCCTCACGGCTCAACTGGTCAACTATTTCCATTTTTAGTGCTAATAACTCTGATTTTTCGCTCATCTGACTACATTATCATATTTCTCGGCGATCGCTCTCACTATTTTTTACCTGAATCCTTACCCCTTGTTTTTGATTGGGCGACCCCATTTAATTATTAATTTTCCTTGATTTAAGAGGTGATGCCATAAATATTCTAGCTCTGAAATTAATATAAAAAATCGATTTACAATAATATATATTTATCGAGTGCCATACTAATTTAATTAAGTTATAGTCGGGTTGTTTTCGGGAAAATTCTAAATGAAGATTAGGCATTTATGTCTCAATTCTTTTTAGGCACTATTTTTTAGATATCTCCCAAATATTCCCCTTATGTGGGAAAATAACATAACAGACATTTTTTTAAACATAAACATGAGCGAGATACTGAATTATATTGAAGAGAATCATCAAGAAACACAGCGATTACTTGGTCTACCCTATGAACAGTTACAACAATTACTCCCAAATGCCGAACGATTTTAACTTTAGCATACTTTGGACTCTCGTTAAAATGGGCTTACCCTAAATGAAAAACCCGGGTTCGATTTCTGAGGATTAAACATCAGACAATTCCCTGTTGGGCAAAACACATCAGGCAAAGTTAATGGCAAAATCCTGGAACTTCACACTATTATCACCCCCAGCAATGAAAGTCACAAAAGACACTACAGAAAAGTTGCACAAGTAATAAATAAGTCGCGTGGGTTGGGAGCATCTCATATTTGTAAAAACACTTATTCTGGCTCTTTCCTTATTCCTCTTTCCTCCTGGCTCCTGACTCCCCACTCCAATTTCTAGCTTGGCTGCTTTCATTGAGATGCTCCAGTTCAAGAATGGGAGTACGCCTCGAAATACCCGTAAAAGTGTCTAAACTACTCAAGGGACAAAAATGGAAATGTGATCACTGCGATAACTACTTCAAAGATAGAGGTTGATCACGTCATCCCCAAATCGCAAAGTGGAAGGGAATCGTATGATAATTGGCAATGACTCCATCGACATTGCCACGACACAAAAACTGCTAATGATGGCAATCTCGGTAACAAATCTAGCTGCAAAAGTGCTAAACCTAAGCCAACAGTGGAACCAAGGCTTTGGGCGTGGGAAAACGATATGTTGGTAACGACTTACTGATGACAACAGCCGTTTTATTGAGGAGCGGAATGATGGGAAACTATCACGTTCAGTTTTGGCAGTGGAGGAGGCGACTACTTCACTGACTTTAATTATCCTGAAAAAGGGAATGAAGATGCTAGGGATGGAGCGGCAAAACGATACCTCTGGGCCAGAGGTATCCGCCTCGAAAGAAGGAAAGTGTGGGGAGAAGACCCCCTCTACTATTGACGATGCACCCTGAGATAGCAAGTGGACTTCGATGAACCATGAATTAGAATCTCCGTCCGCGACGGTGTGGGAGTATGTCAAGGATGTCGAAACAGCCTCATCAAAGAACCGAGAAAAGGTACTTATGCCGATCGCGCCGCAAAAAAATTCTCCTCCCTCCTCCCCTTTCCCCAACTCATTCACTGCCCGCGCCTTGCCACTCACCAAGCAATCTCACGCACTATTCCCCTTCCCCTCTCTCCTTTCGGGATCATGGAAGTTTCCGTAATTTATCTTAACTATAAAACTCCAAACTCAAAACTATTCACCAGCCCCTATCTCCCTTCAGACAGAGGGAAGTTTTGGTGATGTCCCTTATGATAGATATAAGGTTAACTTTTAAGTACCCTTGTTAAAAATAAATTTTGCAAACAATAGGGTAAAAACTAATGAATACTGAGGAAAAAGCGACCCACGCTGGTAGCGAAAATCAAGTCACGCTACCAAAATCCCGGGAAATCTTGCTCGGCGAGGAAACAGAAAAAGCCCTCGGTCAGCAAAAAAAAGAAGATGCTCAAACTATGCACGCTGTCGAACAGTTGAAAGAAGAACTTCAGCAAAAAATAGATAAAGAGTGTCATCACAAGGTAGATTAAAACTAATAGGTTGTTTTTTGGGTGTGGGTAAGATCTGGTCTTGCCCACACCCGCCTTTTTAAGGCACAATTAAATAAAATTTAAAGATTATAAATTCTTTTGGGTTTAAAAAAATAGTCTTGGATCCACGGGCGACCCTCCAGCAGTTTTTTACAAAAATACTTGATTGCAGCCAGCAGAAACGGTAAAAAAAGCCGGTCAGTATGAAAGTGGCAGTTTGTCTAAAATTAAAAAATTATTTTTCCATCTTCCATGTTCCCTATTCATTTTTTCTTCATTCTTTCTTCCTAGAGGTAGAGTGCAACGCAGCTCCTAGTTACCTATGATGAGTTTATAAAGTAAAAAACGTCAAATTAGATACAGATAGGGAGAAACCCATGAGCACTCAAGATAGAGCAAAGGCAACTGGCGACAACATCGCAGGCAAAGCTCAAGAAGCCCTAGGTAATGTTACTGGCGACCCGAAGGATAAAGCAGAAGGCAAAGCCAAGCAGGCAAAAGCTGAAGCTGGTCACGCCATCGAAGATGTAAAAGATGAGCTCAAAAAGAAACTAGACTAAGCCTAATACTAATTGAGAGGGTCGAGCAACCTGACCCTTTCAATTATGCCAAATCTTTTCTGAACGGAGGAAAAAAGGTGAGTTTATTGCAGCAGAGTCGCAAAATAATTGCGGGCGTACTTTTGGTTTTAATGCTGGCAGTTACTACTGCGTGCGCGCCCAGCGTTTCAGCCCAAAAACCGACTGATGTACCTGTAGCAATTGGTGGCAGTCAAGGTTATTACGCGCAGCTAGAACGTGGCAATACCGCCGCAGGTCAAGATTTTGGTCAATGGGTAACAAAGACGGCTAAGGGCCTGGTTCAGGATGCTTACGTCCGTGACAATAACAAGTTGGGAGTTGTAATTACCCCACAAGTCCGCCCGACTGAAGTGAAAGATTTGGCGAAATCTTTAGCACAAGGTTTTCACCGCAATTTCCCAAATCAGGATGTAAGTGTTTTGGTTTACGCTCCTGACAAAAAACTGATTTTGACTGCTAAGTACGACCAGCAATCAAATCAGATTGAATACAAATCTTGACCGAGTTAGGAAACTTAAATGATAGCCGCGTGGCGGTTTAATATTCCGCAGTTTTTTGAAGGCGAAACCATCTTAATTTAAGACTGAAATGTTGTGTAGATTGGAAGAGAGTTACCATGAGTAGCAGCGATAATTACAAGCGTCAAATCATGAACGATTTAGCCCAGGGCGATCGAGAAATGATGCCGGAGACAACTGGTGAAGATTACGAAAACTTTGACGATTTTGCTCAGAGAACTTCGCCTGCTCAGCGCAAACAATTATTCGGGCGTTCCCTGAATCACGACTCGCTCCCGCCGGCTCAGTTGGAACCGGAATTGCAAAAGGCGATCGCCCAAATTAAGCCCAATGAACGCGACGATGTAGCGCGGGAATTCTTCAAGCATTTGGGCAAGAGAGGATTGAACGATCGCCAATTGGAAAAGCAGCTAGGACTTTCTACTCACCACGCGAGTCGCATGAATGCTGACGATGTTACCAAGCTGGCCTCGTTTACCTATCACAATCACCCGGATATTTTCCAAGAAGTGCTAGCAGAACAGCCGAGCTTGATGAAGTTTTTGGGAAATCCAGTTGTTGTGGGTATCTTGGGAATAGTTGCGGCTAAATGGCTCAACAACCGTAAATAATCTTGAATTCAGACACGCTTCAAAGCTGATAATACGTGCCACAAATAAAAGGACGATCGCCCGGGCGCTCGTCCTTTTATATTTTATATCTAGTCCTGTAAAATTAACCGTGAGCGCGTTTGTAGTTAAGACTTGAGTCTTCAGAATCTGCTCAGGAATAAAGTCCTCACTACAAAGCTTTTTTATTGGAGTCGTTGGAGGCGAAATTATATTATAATAAATTCCAATGATTTAAATCTTAATTATTAGGTTAGTCGGTGTTCTGGTGATTCACAACCCTTGCCAATTACCGACGAATTACCGATCGCCAGGAAATAAATATTGGTCATAGATAAAAATAACAGCACAGCAGTAAACTGCGGTATACCTGACACTTCGCAAAATTAAATGTAGGATTAAGTGTTGCCGTGAATCATAAAAAAAGATGAACGTATCCACTATTTGGCGAAAACTCCGCAGCCAGCAAGCCTTGTGCTTTGCTGCACTCCTGGTAGGTTGCCTGGTATTTATCGGTTGTTCCCCTGCACAGTCAGCGGCTGGCAATTCAGTCGATCCCAAGTTTAAAGAGCAAGTCTTGCAGGTTATCCGCGAAAACCCGCAAGCGATTTTAGAGTCGGTACAAGCGTACCAGCAACAGCAGCAGCAGTCTCTAAAAGCAGCGCAGCAGTCATTTTTGCAGGAGATGGAAACTAATCCCAAATCGGCGATCGGCGATTCTCCCAGCACGGGTTCAGCTTCGCAGCAGATTGTACTTTTAGAATTCTCTGACTTTCAATGTCCGTTTTGCGCGCGCGCTCACGATACTGTCAAGCAGTTTATGGCAAAACACCAGGACAAAGTTACTTTAGCTTACAAGCATTTACCCTTGACTTCTATTCACCCTCAAGCACTGCCAGCAGCTAAAGCAGCTTGGGCTGCTCAACAGCAGGGCAAATTCTGGGAATATTACAGCGCTTTGTTTGAAGGACAGAAAGAGTTAGGCGAGCCATTGTACACATCGATCGCCCAAAAGCTCAATCTAAAATTAGATAAATTTAACACCGATCGCAACAGCCCCGCTGCAGAAGCCGCCATTCAGAAAGACGTGCAACTCGCTCAACAACTGGGCATTCAAGGAACTCCCTTCTTTATTATGAACGGCACAACTTTCTCCGGGGCGATCGAGCTTTCTGAGATGGAAAGCATTCTCGCCTCTGTCTCGAAATAAGTAATTCATGACTCTTGGAAACCGAGTCTAAAAATGCGTTCCCAGCCTACTTGGGCTGGGAACGAGAAAAACCCGAAAAACTCGAAAAATCTTTGATTAAACGGCAGCCAACTCAGGAGTCGGGCGCTTGCTGTGGCGGATACCCTCGATCGCCGCTGCGTAATCATTCGCCTTAAACACAGCAGAACCAGCGACGATCGCATTTGCGCCCGCTTCCAGAACCTGCCAAGTATTGTTCCCCTTCAAACCGCCATCTACCTCAATCCAAGGATCGAGGCCCTTGTCGTCGCACATTTTACGCAACTGGCGAATTTTCGGCAAAACAGCCGGGATAAAACTTTGACCACCAAAGCCCGGATTGACGCTCATAATCAGCACCAAATCGCAAAGTTCCAGCACGTACTCGATCAACTCCAAGGGCGTCGAAGGATTCAGAACCACACCAGCCTGCTTGCCCAATTCCCGAATTTGGCCGAGGGTGCGGTGCAAGTGAGGCGAAGCATTATGTTCCGCGTGAACCGAAATAATGTCAGCACCGGCCTTAGCGAAGTCCTCGACGTACTTCTCCGGCTCCACAATCATCAAGTGGACATCGATCACCTTGGTAGTAACGGGGCGAATTGCCTCAACAATCAGCGGCCCGATAGTAATATTAGGAACAAAGCGACCGTCCATCACATCTACGTGAATCCAGTCAGCCCCAGCTCGATCGACAGCCTGAATCTCTTCTCCAAGACGGCTAAAATCGGCTGATAATATGGATGGAGCAATAACGATCGGTTTTTGGGATTGGGTCATGGCTAAGTCTGTTCTCCTGACTGCTGTGCTGTATCCAGTTTATCAAAATACGGGTCTCCGGGTCGAAAAGTTGCCAACGATCGGTCGCGAGATTGGGGGGCAGAAAAATTTGGTCTCTGACAGACAAGTTTGGCGATCGCGCACCAGCCCAGCTCTCGGAATTTTGGTTTAGGATATAAATTTTCCCTCTAACTAACAAATAACGTGTGTGCAAAATCTCACCTTCTGCAAATTTGGAGTAGCGAATTATGAAAAAAACAGATCCCTTAGAAAATCCTGAACTCGATCGTGCCAGTCTGTTTGTATTAATGATCCCAGTCATCGGCTTTTTCCCCGCCCTGTGGACTCTTTACCGCCGTCAGGGTAGTCCCGAACGCAAAGCCATCAGCCGCTTGGCAATTGCCCTTGCTTTTAGTTGGCTCTTAGGACATATTCTTTTAGAAGCTGGAGCGATTTCTGCGGAATCTCCGACACTTCCCATGTTATTAATGAGTAGCCTGCTAACAACCAGCTATTTCATCGTTGCTCTGGGACTGATGGTTCGCCTCTGGAAGCGTCAACCGCTATGGTTGCCTGGAATTAGTCGCGTAGCCGAGCAAGTAGTAGGCAAACATTTATCATAATTTAGGGTTCTTTTAAGCCCCTACCCTATTGATTGAGTGCGTCTTCAGCTTGATACTACATATTGCCATTATCTTTTTTATTTTTGTTGTGTGTGAGGAAGCCAGTGCCAGCTCAAAAAATTCCTAATCAAGACCCTATCCAACAATCAACTGCTCAACCTGCAACCAAAAAAGCTTCCCAGCCCCATCGAGGCCGTTGGCTGGGTTTTGGTTTTGGTTTGGCTGGAGTTGCCATGCTCTCAGCCACAGCCGGAGCGTTGCTAGCCGTCTCCCTTTCCACAACGCCGCTTCAGCAACAAAAGTTGAGCCCTGAAGAAGCAGCAGTATTTTCTCAAGGCGACATGGCAAAGCTCAACATGAAGATGCCGGAGCTGACTCGGCCAGTTAATATTTTAGTTTTAGGACTTAAAGTTCTGACCTCTGACATCGAAGGAAGTGTCAACAAAGATGTCGGATACGAGCTTTGGGAAAACTCCTTTAAGGGCTTAACCGATACCATGCTGTTGGTTAGGTTTGACCCTCAAAATAAAAAGTTAAGCCTGCTTTCCATTCCGCGAGACACCCGCACCTATGTTGAAGGCAGGGGCGAGGTGAAAATCAACGAAGCTAATTACTACGGGGGCCCAGCTTCGTCAGCGAAGGCAGTCAGCGGACTCTTGGGCGGCGTGGGAATTGACCGCTATGTCACAGTCAATATTCATGGCATAAAAAGTTTGGTCGATGCCCTGGGTGGCATTACTATTAATGTCCCTAAAGACATGAAGTATACCGATAACAGCCAGCATTTATATATAGATTTAAAGGCTGGTAAGCAGAAACTCAACGGCGAACAAATCGTGCAATATTTGCTTTATCGGCACGACGATTTGGGCGACATCGGGCGGGTGCAGCGCCAACAATTGTTGATGCGGGCTTTTGTGGAACAGGAAGTAAATGTAGGTTTGCTGTCTCGACTACCGAAGATTTTATCGGTGATTCAGTCTCACCTTGACACGAATTTGAGTATAGAAGAATTGGTGGCTTTGGCTGGTTTTGCTACTCAAACCGATCGCGCTGGCGTGCAGATGTTGATGGTTCCCGGTAAATTTAGCGATTCTAAGGACTACAAGTCAAGTTTTTGGTTGCCAGACCAATATGCCATCGAAACTATGGTGGCGGAACATTTTGACTTCGGCCAAAATACTTGGCAAATTGAGAATGCTGATTCGACTTTTCTGAAGGTGGCGATTCAAGATAGTACCGGAGATCCATCGGCTGTTGAAGATTTTGTCAATAATTTGACTCAAGCCGGTTATCGGAATGTTCAGGTTTATAAAGCTTGGCCCGAACCGCTGGAGGTAACTACTCTAGTAGCTCAACAGGGCGATCTTAAAGGTGCTCAAGCGATTCGCCAGTTTTTGGGTTTTGGAGATGTGTTGGTTGAGAGTACCGGTTCTTTGAATTCGGACGTGACAATCAGATTGGGTCAGGATTGGTTGGCGAAAAAGGCTCAGTCCGGTGGTGGGGCTAAGTCTTTTTAAACTGGATTTTAACTGCGGTATTTGTAGGGACACAGCATTGCTGTGTCCTCTTCTTTTCTGTTGATAGAGATGGAGGCGATCGCTTTTTTGTAGATTTACTGATAGTATATTTTTTGGTGATGATGAATCACGATCGCAATACCGATACTTCCCTCCGCAATCACAAGTAAAACAATAATCAACGAGGGAAAGCTTAAGATATTTTATCAAGGTAAGGTTGATGAACAAAGGTGATAAAATAGACCGACAGCGGGAACATCAGGCAAATGAACGCACCTTTCTGGCATGGTTACGAACTTCACTGGCTTTAGTTGGTTTTGGGTTTGCGATCAGTCGGTTCAGTTTATTTCTCCGTCAATTTCAAGCTACAGTGACTCAGCAAGAAGTTTCCTCCCCTCCCTTCTTCAACTCCGAAACTTTAGGGCTGAGTCTGGTCGTTTTTGGGATTGCGGTGATTGCCTTAGCAGCATGGCGTTATAATCGAGTATTTTGGCAAATTGAGCGAGGTGATTATCGCCCAAATCGTGTGCTAGTTTGGATTCTAACTGGAGTTGTAATGATTTTAGGAACGTTAAGCATTCCGTTGGTGCTATGGCGCGATCGCGGAAATATAGCTCCCACTTCAACTCCTAAAAACTCTCAATTTTAAGTTAACCCGATCGCTTAGCTAAAGTGCCTATTCCTTTGTTGATTAAAGGGGCGGATTTTCGGCAAATCTCGATCGCTCTTTAATCCAATCGAGTAAAATAGGATTGACCAATTCCGGCGCTTCATCTTGCGGGCAGTGTCCCACTCCCTCCAGAGGAATAAACTTTTCAACAGCCGGAAACTTTGCCAATTCTCGTCCCAATGCGATCGGCTCCCAAGGGTCGTCCGTACCCCACAAAATCAAAGCAGGACAGCTCAAACGCGGCAACAAATCCTCCGGTAGCGGCCCTTGAGAATAACTGATAAATGCCACAAATACTTCCACTGCGCCGCTGTCTTTAGCAGGTTCCAGCAGCATATTTACCAGTTCGTCGGTGACAGATTCAGGACGGTGATAAGCTTGCAAAAGCACTTTTTTTACTGTTTTTGGCGTTGCTAATTGTTTAAAAAATAGTTGACTTATCCACTTGACATTTAAAACTTTTTGTGCAATTGGCGCTCCAAAACTGCGATACCAAGGCAATTCGGCGCGTTTGCGATCGTGCAGCAAGCGTAGGGAACAATTGAGTAAAATTACGCCCTCAGCAATATCGGGAAAATCCACTGCAGCTTGCATAATTGCCACACAGCCGATCGAATTTCCCACCAAAAAAGCCGGCCCGCCCGCAACTTCCCGACAAAAATCAGCAATTAGCTGTCCCCAAGTTTCAAAAGTATAGTCAATCTCAAGCTTGGGCGCGGGTTTAGCAGAAGCGCCAAAACCGATGAGGTCGATCGCATAACAGCGGCAATCAGCAGCCAGCGCCGGCAAATTCTTGCGCCAGTGGCCCCAAGACGCACCAAAACCGTGGACAAACACCACCGCAGGCCCCTGGGAACCCGCAGCCTGGTAGCAAATGGGAAAGCCTTTCCACAGCCAAGTTTGAGGCGAAATAAGTGTTGACGAAGCGGGAGTAGAAGATGTCATGCGATTTTAGAGTTTAGATTTTAGATTGGGCATGGGGCATAGGGCATGGGGCATGGGGCATTGTTAGCTGCTGACTGCTGACTAATGACTACTTTGCAGTTAGAGCCGATAGTATGTCACGATTAAAGATGCTGACTTCTTTGCCTTATTGAAATTTCCCTTATGCCAACGATCGTTTCTACTGCCGTCGTACCGTTTCTGGGGTCGGAAATTGTACCAGACTACGACACCGCCAAAGTAGTTATCTTACCAATTCCCTACGAAGCTACCACTACTTACCGCCGGGGGTGCGAAAACGGGCCGGCAAAACTTCTAGAAGCTTCTCATCAACTCGAGTGCTACGACGAAGAATTGGATTCCGAAGTTTGCTACGATGTCGGAATTTATACAAAAGAGCCGATCGCCGATACCCGGAACAGGCAACCAGTTTCATCCTCAGAAATGCTGCAAGTCACCCAAGCAGCAGTCTACCAGCTAGTTACCGAAAATAAATTTGTCATCTCCCTCGGAGGCGAACACAGCATCACTGCCGGCGTTGTCGAAGGTTATCGCCAAGCATACCCGGATGAACCTTTCACAGTCGTGCAAATCGATGCCCACGGCGACTTGCGGCACGAGTACGAAGGCTCGATTCACAACCACGCCTGCGTGATGCGGCGTGTTGTCGATATGGGCTTACCGACACTGCAAATCGGGATTCGCGCTATCTGCAAGGAAGAAGCCGACTTGATTAAAGCAAAACAGCTAAACGTGATTCGAGCTCGCGAAATCGCTACTCAACCGGATTGGGCCGATCGGGCAATTGCCAGCATAACAACTAAGCGAGTATTTTTGACGATCGACTTAGACGGCATCGATCCGACTTTAATTCCAGGAGTGGGAACACCTGAACCGGGCGGGTTAAATTGGTATTCCCTCACCGGATTTTTGCGCCGCATCTTCGAGTCATACGAAGTAATCGGGTGTGACATTATGGAATTAGCACCTATTGTAGATTCTGTAGTCTCAGAATTTACCGCAGCCAAATTAGCCTACAAACTTATTGGATATCAAGCTCTGGCTCAAGGTTGGCTAAAGCCAGACGAGGAATAAATCGCGAAGTACGAATCACAATAGGCTGTTGGCAAGGCTAGAATTAAGGTAAAGCCAAACAACAGCCAATTTTATTCGTGCTGATTGTTTCATCTTTCATGCTGGCAAAAACTGCTCTTCACCTCCTGAAAACATGAGTTTACTAATGGATACAACGGGTACTCCCATTAACGGCTACGCTCCCGATTTTGAACTGCCGGGAGTTGACGACGAAGTTCACCATTTAGCTCGATATTTAGAAAAATTTCGGGCGATCGCGGTGATATTTATGTGCAATCATTGCCCTTACGTGCAGTTGTATCTCAATCGTATGAAAGAACTTCAAGCAGATTTTCAAGATCGAGATGTTACTTTAATCGGGATTAATGCTAATGATGCAAACCAGTATCCCGACGACAGTTTTGAAAACATGAAAATTTTTGCGGCCAACAATCAACTCAACTTCCCCTACATCCGAGATGTTGCTCAAGATGTAGCTGAAAGTTTTGGGGCTTCTAAAACGCCGGAGGTTTTTTTGTTAGACCAAGACGGCAAACTGCGCTATAAAGGTTTAATTGACGACAACGCTGACGATCCGGCGGCGGTGCAGGTTTCTTATCTGCGGAGTGCGATCGACCAATTGCTCAACAGTCAACCCGTTGAGCCTTCAACTACAGAGGCAATAGGCTGTTCCGTCAAATGGCGAGCATAGGCAGATTTAAAATTAACGTTCCGGCACTAATTATTAACTGGTTCCCTGGCTGTGCCTGGGAACCTATCTCCAGAGGCTCTGCCTCGTCAAAGACTGGATGAAAATTGGAGGTACAGCCTCCGAATCTGCTTTACTAGGCAGAGCCTGGTAAGGAGTAAAAAGATTCAAAACAATTGTCTGTGAACTTAAAAAGTAGACGTATTCCCAACTTAATTTTCGCAGTCGCCTTCCTGCTAGCACTGCTGATTAGTTGGAACTTATTTAAGAACTTTTCCTCAGTCGATACGTTGCAGCGCACCTCCTTAAATGTATCCGCTGCTATCAGTCTCTCGAAAGCTTTAGGGGAAATCAAAACTGTTTATCAAAGCAGTAATCCAAATTTTACTATTACTTATAATTTTGGTGCTTCCGGTGCTCTAGAACAGCAAATTCAGCAAGGCGCCCCGGTTGATGTATTTTTGAGTGCCGCCACCAAGCCAATGGATGCTTTGCAGCAATCTAACCTGCTAATTAACGACACGCGCCGCAATTTGCTGACAAATCGCCTGGTTTTGATTACTCCCAAAAACGGTGTTGCTTTGAGCGATTTCAAACAGTTGACAGATGCCCGAATCAAGAAAATTGCGATCGGCGAACCCAAGAGCGTACCTGTGGGCCAATACGCTCAGGAAATGCTAAATAAACTTGGATTGTGGCGGCAAATACAGCCAAAATTAGTGCTAGGAAATAACGTTCGCCAAGTGCTGACATTCGTCGAAAGCGGTAACGTTGATGCTGGTATAGTTTATGCGACTGACGCCACAGCCTCCGACAAAGTAACTGTGCGGCTAACGGCTGCTGAAAATTTGCATTCGCCCATTGTTTATCCGCTGGCAGTTATCAGAAACAGCCGCAATCCGGCTGCTGCGAAAACGTTTGTTGACTTTTTGGGGGGCGATCGGGCTAAAATAGTATTTCAGAAATATGGATTTGGCATAGTTCGATAACTAACTAATTAGGGATTTTTTACCGCTGATGGAAGCAGATAAGCGCTGATTAACGCGGATGTATTTATAGATGGAATTTGATATTTCTCCGCTCTGGATATCTCTAAAATCCTCGGCTATTGCAACATTTATCACCTTTTTCCTGGGAATAGCCGCCGCCCGGTGGATGCTTTCAACTCGCATCAGAGGTAAAGCTTTAATTGAAGGGATTTTCATTTCTCCCTTAGTTTTGCCGCCGACAGTAGTGGGATTTTTGCTGCTGCTGCTGTTTGGTAGAAATGGGGCGATCGGGCAATTTTTGCTACAATTCGACTTAACTATAATTTTCACTTGGCAAGCCGCCGCCATTACTGCCACAGTTGTATCATTTCCCCTCATGTACAAAACTGCTTTGGGAGCTTTTGAGCAAATTGATGCCAATCTTCTCAATGCAGCCCGCACTTTGGGAGCCTCAGAGTGGCAAGTTTTTTGGCGCATTATGTTGCCGCTAGCATGGCCGGGAATTTTAGCAGGAACTATTCTCGCATTTGCCCGCGCTTTGGGTGAATTCGGCGCGACGTTGATGTTAGCGGGGAATATTCCCGGACAAACTCAAACTATCCCGATGGCAATTTATTTTGCTGTGGAAGCTGGGGATATGAGGCAAGCTGCTATTTGGGTTTTGATTATTCTGAGTATTTCTTTGAGCGTGCTAACTCCTGTTAATTTTTGGACTGATTTACAAAGGAGATCGCCCAAACCAAATTCGAGGCAAAGACTGCAATCAAATCTTCCTAAAGTCGCGTCTACTTTTACCACAAAATCCCAACAACAACCGAAAAACGGACTTTGTTTAAGCATTTTTAAACCTCTCTCCAGCTTTGCCTTGGATGTCAGCTTCGATATCGGCCCGGAAGTGCTGGGAATTTTGGGCGCGTCGGGTTCCGGCAAAAGCATGACTCTGCGCTGCATCGCTGGTTTGGAAACTCCAATGAGCGGTAAAATTGCAGTCAATGGCAGGGTTTTATTTGACTCAGCACAGGGCATTAATGTACCTTCTAAAGACCGCCGCATCGGTTTTTTGTTTCAAAACTATGCTTTATTTCCTCACCTGAGTGTTGCTCAAAATATTGCGTTTGGCTTGCAGCATTTATCTGAAAGCGAGCAAAAACTTCGGGTAAAAGAACAACTAATTTCGGTGCAAATGTCTGGATTGGAAAACCGCTACCCGCACGAACTTTCGGGGGGCCAACAGCAGCGGGTGGCTTTGGCGAGGGCGATCGCCCCTTCTCCCGAATTGCTGCTGTTAGACGAACCGTTTTCTGCTTTGGATACTCACTTACGCAGTCAACTGGAACGCGAGTTAATGCAGACTCTGGCTAATTATCGGGGCATTACTTTGTTTGTCAGCCACAATTTAGAGGAAGTTTACCGGGTGTGCAAAAATCTGTTGGTGTTGGCCGAGGGAAGGGCGATCGCCTTTGATACCAAACAGAACATTTTCGATCGCCCTGGCAATTTCACCGTCGCCCAGTTGACTGGCTGTAAGAACTTCTCTGCCGCTAAACCGATCGCAGAAACTCTCGTGGAGGCGATCGACTGGGGCTGTACTCTGACTGTAGTCGAACCAATTCCCAAATCTCTAGTTTCTGTGGGAATTCGGGCTCATCAACTGAGTTTTGTTAGCGGGTGCGATCGTGAAAATACTTTTGCTTGTTGGATCGCCTCGACTGTGGAAACTCCGCACCGGGTGACATTATATCTCAAATTGCACTCGCCTCCCAATGATGCCCAAGATTATCACTTGCAAGCCGAAGTTTTCAAGGAAAAGTGGAGGGCTATTAAAGACAATCCTTTTCCCTGGTATGTTCATATCGAGCCAATTAGGTTAATATTAATGGAGGCATGAGTTAACTAGCAATATACCGTTAACCGTCAACACTCAACAGTTAACCGTCAATATTCAACAGCTAAATACATCTTAACCAAACATCAAATCATGAGTCAAAAAGTTCAAAAAACCGACGCAGAATGGCAACAACAACTCACGCCAGAACAGTTTAAAGTCACCCGTAAAAAAGGAACGGAAAGAGCTTTTAGTGGCGAATATCACGACAACAAAAAAACCGGAAGTTATAAGTGTATTTGCTGCGGCACTGAGCTATTTAAATCAGAAACAAAGTTCGATTCCGGTACTGGTTGGCCGAGTTTCTACGCTCCCGTTAGCGAAGAAAATGTCAAGTGTGAGTCCGATAACACCTTGTTCATGCGCCGAACAGAGGTACTGTGCGCTGTTTGCGACGCTCATCTCGGTCACGTATTTAACGACGGGCCGAAACCTACCGGTCAGCGTTACTGCATGAATTCTGCTGCTCTTAATTTCGTCCCCAAGGATTAAATTTAGTCAGCCGTTCTCAGTCAAGTGTTCTGGAACAGACTTTTGGGTCTGTTCCGGGCAATTGATGTTCAAAATGCACCCATACTGCTATCTTATGGTGGAGGCAAAAAGAGTAAAAAAATAGTGGCGGCATGGGGATGGTATATCAGCGAGTTTTGCTGAAGCTCAGCGGTGAAGCGCTGATGGGCAGCTTGGGCTACGGCATCGATCCGATAGTGGTTCAGTCGATCGCCCAGGAAGTGGCCAAAGTCGTGTCCCAAGGCATTCAAATCGCGATTGTTGTCGGTGGCGGCAACATTTTTCGCGGGGTGAAAGCTGCTTCGGCAGGGATGGATCGGGCAACGGCTGATTATGTGGGCATGATTGCTACGGTGATGAATGCTATCACTTTGCAGGATGCCCTGGAACAAGCAGGAGTGCCAACGCGGGTGCAATCGGCGATCGCCATGCAAGAAGTAGCTGAACCCTACATCCGGCGGCGGGCGATTCGCCACCTAGAAAAAAAACGAGTAGTGATTTTTGGTGCCGGTTCTGGCAACCCTTTTTTTACTACTGATACTACAGCCGCTTTGCGGGCGGCTGAAATTGATGCAGAGGTGATTTTTAAAGCTACTAAGGTAGATGGGGTGTACGATTCCGACCCCCACCTCAACCCCAACGCGCGCAGGTATCAAACCCTCACCTATGCCCACGTCTTGAATCAAGATTTGCGGGTGATGGACAGTACGGCGATCGCCCTTTGCAAAGAAAATAATATTCCTATTATGGTATTTGACCTCTCGGTGTCGGGCAACATCTACCGAGCTGTAATGGGAGAATCTATTGGAACTCTTGTCGGAGGTTTTTGTGAAGTTAGCTGAAGCAGAAGATCATATGCAAAAGGCAGTTGAGGCTACTCAACGGTCTTTTAATACTATTCGGACGGGACGGGCCAACGCCTCCCTCCTCGATCGAGTCATGGTAGACTACTACGGCTCTCCAACTCCGATCAAATCCCTTGCCAACATCGGCACCCCGGATGCGACTACGATCACCATTCAACCGTTCGATCGCACAGCGCTTACCTCGATCGAAAAAGCAATTTCCCTGTCCGATGTAGGACTCGTTCCCAACAACGACGGTTCAGTTATTCGCTTGAACATTCCGCCGCTGACGAGCGACAGACGCCAAGAATTTGTCAAAATGGCCAGTAAGTTTGCTGAAGAAGGTAAAGTTGCAATTCGCAATATCCGCCGCGATGCCGTTGACTCGATTCGCAAGCAGGAAAAAAGCAGCGATATCTCTAAAGATGAATCCCGCGACTTGCAAGATAAAATTCAAAAGCTGACGGACAAGTACGTTGCCAAAATAGAAGAAGTTTTGGCAGCGAAAGAGAAAGATATCACGACTGTTTAGGGAATGGGAAATTGGGCAGGGGGAATAGGAAGAGTTTTGAGATTGCCGAGATACGGCCGCCAACAACGAGCAGACGCTTAATCTTTTGTGAGTTGTGAGTTAAAAACTCAAGATTTAACACTCATTAACTTACCAATTCCTCCTGCCCCATGACCAATCACCCATTACCAGTTGTCCGCTGAAGGAATTCGTCCTGCCATTGTTAGCGGATTTAAGGCTGCTGAGGCGATCGATCTCTTGGATGTGCCGACGACGCTAAGGAGCAGTACACTCAATCGATCGCCCAAGAATGCAACGCTGATATGGTTTGGGCCCGTCGCTTGGCCAGAGCCTTCTATCAGTTTACAGGAGCTGCTTATAGAGCGGGCGTCAAATTCCCGATGCCTACTCAGTTGATGAGCAAAATTTTGTGTGGCTAACTGCTTTATGCCGATATCGCTAACCGCGCTTTTCATTCTTCTGATGCCGTTTTGGAATGAAGAAACAGGGAATGATAAATATTCTTACATTTCCATTGCTTATTCTTGATTTCCCATTCTTAATCCTTAACTTAAAAATAGGAATTACGCACTATTCCTCAGAAAGCCAGTTAATTCCTAGATTTTTCGTTCCTTAACCCGATTTTTTCCAAGAAACTCGGTTCAAAAGCGTAAATGCTATTTTAAATAAAGTCGATGCGAGGATTTTTTAATACAAGCCTCGCGCTGCTCATAGAATAAATCTCAAATACTCTTGGAGGCAAAAAGTGGTTGAAAACGTTACTAAGAGCGCGGTAAGGCGCTTCATGGACACCCTGAATAATTATATTCTACCTAAATCCTGTAAAATATAGCCATCCTAAATCATTTGTAAATTTCTTACTCCCTCCCCTTGATAAGGGGATGGTTGGGGTGGGGTCAAAAATTTACGACTCATTTAGGATTGCTATATATAATCTCAAATCTAATGATAATTTATTTTTATAAAGTAGAGGAGCCTTACGGCTGCTTTTCTAATTTTTCACTACATGACATTTCTCTGCACGGTCAATATTGGTTGACTGTGGAACATTACTATCAAGCCCAAAAATTTGTCAGCACTGATAAAAGATTAGTGGCGGCAATTCAAGCCGTAGCAACTCCTCAAGAAGCCGCTAAATTAGGTCGCGATCCCAACCACCGGATTCGTGCTGATTGGGAAGCCGTGAAAATTCCCATTATGCGCGAAGCAGTTTTAACTAAGTTTCTCACTCATACAGACATTCAAGCTATTCTTCTTGCCACAGGGGAGCGAGTGATTGTCGAGGATTCGCCAACGGATTACTACTGGGGGTGTGGCTGCGACAGAACCGGTCAAAATCATTTGGGTAAAATTCTGATGAGCGTGCGCCAAGAAATTAGTCAGCGCCTTGCACCCTGATAGAAACTCAAATTCTTTCGTTAATTATCATTATATGAAGTTATACAACAAATGTCAAGTTATCCTAACAATGAATAATTCTCATAGTGAGAGTTTAAGATTGCGAGAAATTTATAAGAGCATTAAAATAATAATTATTATGTGCTTAAGTCGCTCTGCCTGTTGAAGGCAAAGATTAAACTGGCGCGATCGCAAATTTTACTTACCCCAGCCCACCCGATGCGATACACCGTCGTCTCTCACAAGTGCGCGACGGATTAATTGTACAGATCGGTTGAGTCAAAAACTCAGGGTGAGGCATTTGAGTTTGAACGATCCAACAGCACATCAAAACTTCTTATTATTGTATAAGTACAAAAGGAGATTTATGCAACTCAGAGAAAATACGCAAGAATTACATTATAAACTAGACAGAGAAGTTTTGATGCGGCGGATAACAGAACGCATTCGCCAATCTCTAGAATTAGAAGATATTTTAACCAGTACAGTAGCAGAAGTGCGGTCTTTTTTGAAAACAGATCGCATTATGATTTACAGGTTTAGTGCCGACGGAAGTGGAGAAGTTGTTGCTGAGTCAATTAATAACAACTGTCTCCCTTCCTTGAAAGGACTGCACTTTCCAGCAGACGACATTCCCGCGAGCGCCAGGGAAATGTATGTCACTTTGCGCCAGCGGACAATAATAGATGTTAACTCAGGGACGATCGTCCTGAGTCCCCTCGATGCTGCAGACACCGGTCAACCTTTAGTAAATGAAGAGATCCACTACAGATCGCTCGATCCTTGCCACACAGCTTACCTGATGGCAATGGGAGTGCAATCTTCCTTAGTCGTGCCGATTTTGCACCGCAGGATTGCGTCGGAAAACAGCAAAACAGATATCTGCGAGGCGGCCACGTGTCTGACTCGATACGAGCCAGGAAATAATCAAAAAATTCACATCGAACTGTGGGGACTTTTAGTGTCTCACCACTCTGCGCCCCTCAATATTTCACCAGCAGATTTAGAAGTAGTTCAGCTCGTATCAGATCAATTGTCTAGCGCTATCGCCCATGCGCTCCTCCTCCAGCAAACCCGCTCTCAAGCTGCCCGCGAAGCTACCGTGAGCCGCATAGCAGCCCTGTTGTATGGTCACGTAAACATTCAACTGCAACAGGGTTTAGAAGCCACCGTCACCGCTTTGGGCGGTAGCGGCGGCAGACTCTATCTCAACCAGCCGAAAATCAACGGTGAAAAGTTATCCGCTCCCAAGATTGAAGGAGGATTGCCAATTGCCCCAGCCCACAGTGATGCTACCTTTGAACTGTTCACCACAGGAGAACAACCGACACTTCCAAACTGGGAAAAAGTTAAGGCGATCGAAGCTCATCCCCTCTGGCAGGAATGGCTAACCAAAGGATTCAAAAATACCGAAGAACTTCCCAAGTTTTCAATTTTTACTAATTCTCAATTTCCAGTTTGGATAATTACAGACTTATACAAAGAACCTCTATTTAGAGTTTTAGTTCCCGCTTTCCAATCTACCCTAATTCGGGGTTTGTTGGTAATCCCCCTCCACTACAAACAACAAGTAGTTGGCTGTTTGACCATTTTTCGCAATGCAATTGATACCGAAAAAATGTGGGCGGGGCGCTTTGACACCAGCGCTGAACAAACCCTTCCCAGACAATCCTTTGAAGTCTGGCGAGAAATAAAAAAAGGTCAGTCGCCCGAGTGGAAGTGCGAGGAAATTGAGCAAGCTTTAGCTATAGGCAGCCAATTTTGTTCGGCAATTGGGCAGTACGTTCTTTATAAAGAAGTGCAAACTCTGAATGCCAACTTGGAGCGCCAAGTTCAAGAACGCACCGCCCAATTGCAAAAATCCTTGGACTTTGCCAAAGTATTGACGCGAGTTAGAGACCAGATTCGCAGCACCTTAGATTTAAAAATCATACTGCAAACTATTGTGCGAGAAGTCAGAGTTTTGTTGGATACCGATCGCACGGTAATCTACAAATTTGCAGCAGACAAACAGGGCGAGGTAGTTGTCGAAGCTGTTTGTGGCGAGTGGCGGTCCATTTTAGGTATCACATCTCCACAAGGATGCTTTTCCGAAGGCTCAGACTGCTTTTATCGAGCCGGACGGGTGCGAGCAATTAATGATATTTATACTGATGATTTAACACCCTGTCACCGCGAATTTTTGGAAGATTTGCAGGTGAGAGCAAGTTTAATTGTACCCATGATCGGCAAAGATTCGCAATTGTGGGGGTTGCTGATTGCCCATGGGTGTTCGGGACCGAGAGTTTGGCAAACAGCAGAACAGGAATTGGTGCAACATTTAGCGGCTCAAGCTGCGATCGCCATTCACCAAGCAGAACTTTATCAAGAAAGTCTCAATGCAGCAACTGCCGATCGATTAAAAGCCGAACAGCTAGCTAAAACAGTCACAGAACTGCACAATACCCAAGCCCAACTGATTCAAACCGAAAAAATGTCCAGTCTTGGACAACTCCTGGCCGGAGTCGCCCACGAAATCAATAACCCCGTTAACTTTATCTACGGCAATCTGTCGCACGCCAGCGAATACACCAAAGATTTGCTCTGCTTGGTGGAACTCTACCGCCAGCACTACCCCAATCCCAACCCAGAAATTAGCGAGTGTTCCGAAGCAATCGACATCGAATTTCTTGCCGAAGATTTGCCCAAAATTTTGGGTTCCATGACAGTCGGAGTTGAGCGCATCCGCCAGTTAGTTGTCTCTTTGCGTAATTTTTCCAGAAGCGATCAAGCCGAGAAAAAAGCCGTTGACATTCACGAGGGCATAGACAGTACCCTGTTGATTTTGCAGCACCGGATCAAAGCCAATTCTGATCACAACACCGTAGAAATCATTAAAGAATACGCCCATTTGCCCTTAGTAGAATGCTATGCCAGCTCGCTCAATCAGGTATTTATGAATCTGATAGGTAATGCCCTTGACGCCCTAGAAATGGGAAAAAAAGAGCAAGTTATGAATCTTCCCTTTAAAGCGGCAAGTGCAGCGGCGACGCATTTAAGCTCCCAAATACTGCCTATCGAGTCAGGAGATATAAATGCCACCACCGAGTGTTTGATTCCTGATTTCCCATCTCCTTGCATTCGGATTCGCACCCAATTAATCGATGAAAAAACGGTAGGAATTTGCATTGCCGACAATGGTCACGGCATCCCCAAAGAGTTAATCTCTCACATATTTAATCCGTTTTTTACTACTAAACCCGTAGGTCGGGGCACTGGTTTAGGACTGTCTATCAGTTACCAAATTGTAGTTGAGAAACACCAAGGCGTACTTAAATGTGTTTCTGTATCCGGTCATGGTACAGAGTTCTGGATCGAGATTCCGCTGAATTAGGCAACCCTCAAGGCAAGATTAGCTTCACCAGCACAGAACCGATCGAACCGAGAAGACTCATAAAGTCGCCGCGGCTGGAAGTGCGGGGTTCCGTAGGCTTTTGGCGCGCAACAATGGCTTCGCCTAACTGCTTTGACAACTCCTGACCTTGGGGATTTCCTTGAGCTGCAAACAGTTGGTTTGCTATTGCAGCGTCTTGAGTCGCGCCGGCGAACTCTCCCAAGTCAGCGCGAGACATACTGCGCGCAAAATAAACGGCTGCTAAATCCGATTTCAGATTCAGGGCTTGATTGTAATAATCAATGGCGTTTCTGTAGTTTCCTGCTTGAGCTTCCAGCACTCCCAACCGGTAGAAGTCTTCAGCGGTGCCGATATTGGTTGGCATTCCTCTAACTCCGAGCAGTTGCGCGTTAGTTAAATTAGCGCCTTGCAAATTGGCGTCGCTGAGATAGGCACTTCTCAAGTCAGCACCGCTGAGGTTCGCACCGCTGAGGTTGGCCCCCGTCAGGTTGACGCCAAACAAGCTGGTGCCGCTGAGGTTGGCACCGCTGAGGTCAGCCCCGGTGAGGTTGGCTCGGCTGAGGTTAGCCAATCTCAAGTCAGCACCTTTGAGATTGGCTCCGGTTAAATTGGCTAAAACCAAGCCCGCACTGCTGAGGTCGCAGTTGGGGCACTGTCGGGTGGCTAGTAATTGTTGCGTGTGTTGGATGTTCTCGGCTGCAGCAGGAGCGATCGGGGCGATCGCGCTTAGCAGCGTTGCAGCAGCGAGGATTCTGAGTTTCATTTTAACCGTCCCAAATCCAAAATATTAAATCTAAAATAGCTTTTCTCGAAGCAATTGAAAATCACCATAACACAAGTTCACCCAACAAATCTTTGACTTGGCGTATGTAGGAGTTCTGTGCGCCATCAGCACCCTACATTGAAGTTCTCGGCCTTACCTTAGTGTCAAATAAAGATTTCGCTGCCAATAAATTAGGGTAATGAAAAGCTCATTACCCTTTAGCCGCTGTTCTCGGCAACCATAAAAATTAACAAATAAATTAGTCGTGAATCGTGCCGTCGGGCATCGTTGTACCCTTAAGATATACTCCGCTCAGGTTAACTTTTGTAAGGTTTGCTCCCAACAGGTTTGCTCCGCTTAAGTCTGACGCACTTAAAATCGCTTCAGTCAAGTCTGCCCTAATTAGACTCGCCCCCATTAAGTCGGCTCCGCTAAGGTCTACTTTACTCAAGTTTGCCCCAATTAAATCGCATTCTGTGAGCACCGCCCTACGCAAGTTTACTCCGTAAAGATTTACTCCATGCAAGTCTGCATGGCTGAGTGTTGCTCGAGATATGTTGGCACCAATTAAACTTGCTTGGATCAGAGAAGCTCCGCTCAAGTCTGCTTTGCTGAGATTTGCTCCCATCAACTCAGCTCGATGCAGGTTAGCTTCAACTAAAAGTGCTTCCGTGAGGTCGGCTCCACCTAAGTCTGCTTTGCTCAAATTAATCTTGCACAAATTGGCTTTGCCAAAGTTGGCTCTGTTAAGTTTGGCTTTGCTGAGATTGGCTCCAATCAGGTCGGCTTCATACAGATTGACTCCAATCAATTCTGCTTCGTAGAGGTAGACCTCGTGCAGGTAGACCCCACTAAAATTTCTTTCTCCTATTGCATATAGCTTGAGCAGTTCGTCAACGTTCATTGTGGCTTCTCTACACCTTTTAAATGAAGAATACTGTCAGCAAGCTGGTTGCACCGGATGTTCTGCAATTTTTGATTCTGAAATATTCACACCCAGCCTGAAACTTCCCTCAATCTGCAAGGTTTGAGTATAAATTAGATGGTTTGGTGAGGGTGAAGGAAAAAGCTGCATTCTTTTTCCCTCTGGTTAAAAATTAACATTAAAAAATTTTAACAACAAGTTCGATCGCACTTCCTAACTAAATCCCAAAGATTCTACGTGGAAACTCCGATCGAACCCATAACTTTTTGTGGGTAGTTGAGCTTACTGAGTGCTAGCGTGACGAAGATCACAAAAAAATGCTAGTAGAATCACATAGAAACTCCGCTTTCGATCACAGCAGGCGGGCAAAAATAGCCGATACTTATACTGTAATGCTAAAAAATTGACAATGCCACCCTCGTCGTGTTTTACTCAATTGGCGATAAAGCCAGTAGTTTCACGGATACTTGCCCGCGGCAAGAAAGTCGGTTGCAACGTCACTCGGCGCTACCGGCTCTGACCGATGAGAGTGCTGATATCTAAGGATTTTTCGCACAGCGAAAGCCAAAAATGCACTTCTGGAACTAGGGGAATGTCTGTATAAAAATGCGATCGCTGGTGTAGAGACATTCGCTTGTTTGCTAACACCTAATGACTAAAAATCGCCCATACGTTCGCAAAAAATACCAATAAATACCAGGAAAACCATGATAGATGTTTAACAATAAAAGAATAAATGGTATTCCTTAAGAGTCACCTATTGCCACTAATGTTAAAGTCGATCGGTTAACGGCTATCAGTATTAGCAATGACGCTTGTCCATCAAATACAAAACTGACCCAGAAACCTGGTTTTTTACAAAAAAAATCGTTGCAACCTTGCTCCAGGTTAAAATAACCCGGTTTCTGAGCGCCTGAGTGCCTCCAGGAAGGAAAAAGTTTAATGAGAAGGATCGCTTTTGTCTTGCTTCAGGGCAAACAAAAGGTCAGCATTTAGGAGAGGAGCAGCTTTTGCTCCATTGTCAAACAAAGGTATTGTAGAACGCGAATCGTGAGGTAATTGATATGGCTGGAGTATGTAAACTTAGCATCACAGAGACAATTGACGAACTAAAAAACCTGTTAACGGAACAAAAAACAGCAAGCGGCTTTCAAAAAATTCAAGCACTTTACCTGTTCAAAATTTCTCACGTTAAGACAGTTAAAGAATTGGCAATGACCATCGGGGTAAACCGAATTACAGTGCAGCGGTGGCTGAGAAAGTACCGATCTTACGGACTCGAAGGACTCCTCGAAACAAAGCACAGCGGCGGCCGTAAGCCGGCAATCCCTCCTGTGGCCCGCGCTAGTTTGGCAATGCGCCTCAGCGACCCCCAGGAAGGCTTTAAAAGCTATGGAGAAATTCAAGAGTGGTTGCAGCAGGAATACAGCATTGAAGCTTCCTATAAAGCGGTTTACGCAACAGTCAGATACCAGCTCAAAGCCAAGCTGACGAAAGTCTAGACAGTTCATACCCCGTCGGATTAATCACCGATTATCTAATGGTTTGCAGTCAGCTTTTGGAGCTTTTGAGGAGTTCCTTCGTCACGAAACACCTGACTAATTCTTTTTTAACAAAACTCGCTCCCATAAACTGCGAAGCATATAAATTATATGTTGTGGCAATGGGGTGAGGGGAAGAATAGGTGATGCTTTTCCCCTGTTTGTGAAAGATGCTTAAAAAATTGGTCATCAATCATAACTTGCAAGTTTTGTCTAATTTGCAGGTTTTGTTATATGGAGGTAAAAATTGGCAGTGGCTAAGGCAAAAACCGATCCAAAGCCGCTTTCAACTCTTCGATTTCCGTATCGATATTACCTTCTTTAGCGGCTCGGGCAATGCACTCAGTTAAGTGTTCGTCAAGAATGATTCTCGCTACGCGATCGAGCGCGCCTCGAACCGCAGCAACTTGCACGAGAACTTCGGGACAAGGACGGTTTTCTTGCACCATTGTTTTAATGCCGCGGACGTGTCCCTCAATCCGAGACAAGCGATTTACCAGTCGCCGCATCGATTCTTCATCGTGATGGTGAGGATGGACTGATTCAGCGTCGTGATGGTGGTGGGAATTTGAGGGCAAGGATTTGTCAGTAGAAGTATCAGATAGAATCATCGGGGTTACGAGGGAAATTTAAAAGTTAGAATTCAGAATATGTGGAGTTGGTGCGGGCTCGTGACTCATGTATTGTAACTGTCAAAATATATTTAGGATCTTCATAGTGGCCGATTATTGAGTCCGCACGATCGCACACCCTTACCAGACTAACCCAGACTAACAAAGATTGACGCTATGCGACTATTTAAGTTTTTTCGCCCCGCCCCTCGAACCGGTGATCGTTGGTTCGCCCTAATTTTAGGAATGACGATCGCCCTGAGTGCGTTAGCAATCAATGCTGCACCCGCTGCCGCCGCTGATGGCAGCAATCCGCCCAACTTACACTTCCAGAGTTCCCCGGCCACCCCCCCGAATCCGCAACTGTTAGCGCTGCGGAGTCCTGAACTCCCAGGGGATACCGGCAGTTTTGTGACAGCGGCAGTCGATCGAGTCGGGCCAGCAGTTGTTCGTATTGATACCGAGCGCACTGTCAGTCGCAACCTCGACCCCTTAATGGAAGACCCATTCTTCCGCAGATTTTTGGGAGAAGATTTACGCAGCATGACCCCCAGACAAGAACGCTTACGCGGCCAAGGTTCCGGCTTCATCATTGACAAAAGCGGGATTGTTTTAACCAACGCTCACGTAGTTGACAAAGCCGATCGAGTGACTGTCACCTTAAACGACGGCAGGACATTTCCAGGAGAAGTGCAAGGTACTGACGAAGTAACAGATTTGGCAGTTGTCAAAATTAATACTAAGCAATTAGACTTGCCGACTGCCACCTTGGGAGATTCCGACGCGGTGAAAGTGGGAGATTGGGCGATCGCCGTGGGCAACCCCCTCGGATTTGACAACACCGTCACCTTGGGAATTATCAGCACCCTCAAACGCTCCAGTGCAGCCGTCGGCATTCCCGACAAGCGGCTCGATTTCATTCAAACCGACGCCGCCATCAATCCCGGCAATTCCGGCGGCCCGCTGTTAAACAGCAGAGGAGAAGTGATTGGCATCAACACGGCGATTCGAGCCGATGCAATGGGTATTGGGTTTGCGATTCCGATCGACAAAGCCAAGGCCATCTACGCGCAGTTAGCCAAGGGAGAACAAGTCAGCCATCCGTTTTTGGGGATTCAGATGATTGCTTTGACTCCTGAAATGGCCAAAGAGAATAACGCTGACCCCAATGCTCCTTTGATTGTCCCGGAAGTTAACGGAGTGTTAGTGATGCGAGTTGTGCCCAACACCCCTGCTGAGAAAGCAGGGATTCGCAAAGGGGATGTGATAGTTCAAATTGATGGTGAGGGAGTGACTGAGGCCGAACAGTTGCAAAGTTTGGTGGACAACAGCAAAATCGGTCAAATTTTAAAACTGAAGGTGCGCCGCGGTGCCCAGATTAAAGAAGTCGCCGTTCAAACTGCTCAATTGCAAGATTTTTAGATATGAAGAGGAAGGGGGGAAACTGTTAAAAACCCTCCTCTTTGTTTCTTTTTTCTCTGAATTGATTCAGTAGTGCGATAGTTTTAATAGTCGCATTTTTTAATCACAAAAACTGATAGTATTTTTTAAAAGAGTATCAATCTCCCAACAATGAAAAAAAATCAAATTTTACATTACCAAAAAAGTCAAGTTCTTGAGGTACTAAAGCAGGATTATTTTCAAATGACCGCGCAGCTTCAGAGGAACTGGACACCAGAGCAACATGAAAAAAATCGATTGAGTCGTTCTTTGGCTGCATTTGCGATCGCCAATCTTGCCGATCTTACCCCTGCTCAAGCGGCTAACTCAATTGTCAATGGGGAAAATGATAATGGGATTGATGCCATTTATTTCGATCGGATGAAAAAATTGCTTTTGTTGGTACAGGCTAAGGCGGGGAATGCTCCGAATATGGGTGATAATAAAAAATTTTGTGATGGGATTAGAGATTTAGTCCATCAACGTTTTCAGAAATTTAATGATGGCTTTGCGCGGTTGCAGCAAGATGTTGAAGATGCTTTAAATACTAACGGGGTAAAAATAGTTGGCTGTAATATATATCTTGATGAAAGCCTGAGTTCTCATGTGATTACGGATCTTAATCAGTTAAAAAGTGAACTGAATCAGTTCGATCAACGTTTTGAATGGCAAGATTTAAATATTACCATAACACATGGTTGGTTGACCGCAAAACAAGCGATCGCCCCTTTTGATGTAGTCTTGACATTGGAAAACTGGCATTGTTTAGATCGGCCGCGTAGGGCTTTTTATGGATTGGTTAAGGCTTCAGAACTTGCCTCTTTATATCAACAGCATAATAAGTCGCTTTTTGAGAAAAATATCCGTTATTATCTAGGTGCAGAGGATGTTAACTTAGCGATTGCGGAAACTGTCAAAAATCAACCATCTGAACTATTTTATCTCAACAATGGTTTGACTATTACTTGTTCGGTAATTAGTCTGCCATCGGGACATAACCAGGAATCAACTCAATTTACTTTAAAAGATTTTTCCGTCGTAAATGGAGCGCAAACGGTAGGAGCGATCGCTTCTGTTTATCAGGTTAGTGGCTCAATATCTGCTGATGCAAAGTTATTAGTTACAATTATTGAAGTGGGGACGGAGACTGATAATATTGGCGAAAAAATTACTGGGGCAAGAAATACGCAAAATGCTGTGCGCGATGTTTATTTTGCCGCGTTAGATTCCAATCAAGAACGTTTGCGACAGGAATGTATGGTATCGAATATTGTTTATGAATATCGACCATCGGGGGAGCGGCTTCAGGATGCAATTACGATTGAACAGGCGGCCGTTGCCCTTGCTTGTTTTAGCGGTGATACGGAAATAGTGGTTGCTGCAAAGAGAGAAATTAGTCAGCTTTATAAGCGTTATTATGATATATTGTTTAGTGATGGGCTTTCAGGAGTTACGCTTTGTCGTTATGTGCGAATCTTTCAATATCTGGATGAAATTTTTTCGGCTTCAGAACAGGCTGCAACAGGTCAACAAAAAAAGTTTTATAAGCACGGTAGATTTTTTATTCTGGATATTCTTGCAAGACGCTATAAACGTTTGCTGAATAAGCAGGAAGTTTATTTGTCTGATGACGATAAAATGCAACTTTCACGAATTGGGTTAGAGCTTGCTGAGGTTGTTTACACGGTTGCTGAATCGAACTTTGCTAGTGACAACAAGGGATATCTTGCTATTTTTAGGAATATCACAGATGTTATGCCTTTAACGAGTGAAGTGATGCAGGAGTTAGATCGCAGGGATGCTCAGGCTTAAAATCCGAATATACCTACAGTTTAACTGGTAAGATAGATATTAATTATGAATAAGAAGCAGAGACTAGAATTAACATGGATTGGTAAGGATATTCGCCCCAAGCTGGAGCCGCGAATTTTGCTGGAAGATCCAGAAATATCTTATCATGCTGCTCATCAGGTGAGTGAAAATGATATTTTTGATAATCGCTTAATTTTTGGGGATAATTTGTTGGCTCTCAAGGCTTTAGAGTCTGAGTTTGCAGGAAAAGTTAAGTGTATTTTTATTGATCCGCCATATAATACAGGCTCAGCTTTTGAACATTATGATGATGGAATTGAACATTCTCTCTGGCTTGGTTTAATGCGCGATCGTTTAGAGATTTTGCGTAATTTATTATCGAATGATGGTTCTTTATGGATCACGATTGATGACAATGAAGCACATTATTTAAAAGTTATGTGTGATGAGATATTTGGTCGTAATTGTTTCATTGCAGACATCTGCTGGAAAAAGCGTGATGGAGCACCTAATGATCGGAAAATTGGAGGAGTTCACGATCATATTTTAGTTTGGGGGAAGTCTCGGCATCTTAGTAGTAAAAAAACCTTAGCCGAGGAATCATTTCAACTAATGCCTAGAACAGAGAAAGCTGATTCGCAATATCGAGTTTTTGAAGAACCTAATGGTCCAGATCCACGAGGTTCATTCAGAAAAATTGACACAACTGCAAATGGTAAGGGAGGAAGATTTGTAGAAAGTTTATATTACCCAATAACCAATCCTTTTACAGGCGAACAAGTATGGCCTCGCCAAGGTACCTGTTGGCGACATAATAAAGAAGAAATGTCGCGCCTTCAAGCAGACAATCGGCTCTTTTGGGGAAAAAATGGTACTTCAAAAACTCCAATGCGTAAACTTTTTGCCTTTGAAGCTAAACAAGGAATGACAGCACCTACGATTTGGGATGACGTTGGCTTTAATCAACATGCAGCTAGAGAACTTGAACTATTATTTGGTGAAAAAGCTTCTTTTGAAACACCTAAGCCAGAGAACTTAATGTTTCGGATTATTAGTATTGCTACTAATCCAGGTGATCTTATTCTTGACTCTTTTGCAGGTTCAGGAACAACAGGCGCAGTCGCGCAGAAAATGGGAAGACGATGGATTATGATTGAACTTGGCGAACATTGTCATACCCATATTATTCCCCGACTTAAAAAAGTAATTGATGGCGAAGATCAAGGTGGAATTAGCAAAGCAGTTAACTGGAAAGGTGGCGGTGGATTCCGTTACTATCGTCTTGCACCATCGCTACTAGAAAAAGACAAATGGGATAACTGGGTTATCAACAAAACCTATAACGCCGCGATGCTTGCCGAAGCACTCTGCAAAATCGAAGGTTTCACTTACGCACCATCAGATACCTTCTATTGGCAACATGGCTACTCCACCGAAAGTGACTTTATCTATGTCACCACCCAAAATCTTAGTCACGAACAACTATCCAAACTTGCAGACGAAGTAGGACAAGAGCGCACCCTACTTGTTTTATGTACCGCTTTTCGAGGTCAAACCGACATATTCCCAAACCTCACCGTTAAAAAAATTCCTAAACAAATCCTTTCACGGTGTGAATGGGGACATGACGATTACAGCCTCAAAATTGAAAACTTGCCAAAAGCACCCCCAAAGGTCGGACAACTAACACTATTTGACGTAGATACCTATGAGAAATCCACAACTTGTTAATAATATTTCTAATCGTCTCAGTCTGCGCCATCCCCAGCGCGAATCCTTAGAAATTCTCGATGGCATTTGTGAACTTTTATTTCTCCCAGACATCACAGATACAGAAACACTTTTAATCGCCTTCAAAAAAGAATTTGCAACGTTTACTGACTTCGAGCGCGACTTTCCATCCCTATGTTTTGCCCTAGCCACAGGTGTTGGCAAAACTCGACTCATGGGCGCATTTATCAGTTACTTATACCTAGAATATAACATTAAAAACTTCTTGATCCTTGCCCCAAACCTAACCATTTATAATAAACTAATTACCGACTTTACGCCCAATACCTCAAAGTATGTATTTACGGGTATCTCTGAATTTGTGACCAGTGTGCCAGAAATCATTACGGGAGATAATTACGACACGTCATCCATTATCCCTGATTTTTCCCGTTGCAGAATCAACATCTTCAATATCTCAAAAATCAACTCGGAAGTACGCGGCGGTAAAAGCCCTAAAATTAAACGACTATCCGAATATATTGGCGAAAGCTATTTTGATTACCTGTCTCTATTAAAAGACCTCGTAATTCTAATGGATGAATCGCACCGATATCGCGCATCAGCAGGAGTTCGCGCTATTAACGAATTAAAACCATTAATGGGGCTAGAACTTACCGCCACACCCTTTATCGAAACCAATAAAGGTTCAGTAGCCTTCAAAAATGTCATCTATGACTATCCCCTCGGACTTGCCATAACCGATGGATTTGTTAAAGATCCTGCCGTCGTCACCCGCAAAGATTTTAACCCTAGGGCCATGTCACCAGACGCGATCGAGCGTCTTAAACTAGAAGACGGCATCTATCTCCATGAAAATATTAAAGCTGAATTAGAAACCTATGCTATTCAAACTGGAAAACAAATTGTTAAACCCTTTCTGTTAGTGATTGCCCGTGACACTACCCACGCCTCAAAACTCATGGAACTCATTCAATCTGATGAGTTTTCTGAAGGAAATTATAAACATAAAGTTATTCAAGTTGATTCTAGTAAAACGGGCGCTCAAGAAGATGAAATGGTAGAGAGATTGCTCAAAGTAGAACATACCGATGAACCTACTGAAATAGTTATCCATGTAAATATGCTCAAAGAAGGTTGGGATGTCACCAACCTCTATACAATTGTCCCTCTGAGAGCCGCAAATTCTAAAATCCTGATTGAGCAATCTATCGGACGGGGCTTGCGTTTGCCCTATGGAATGCGTACAGGTGTAGAAATTGTCGATCGCCTAAATATCGTCGCCCATGACAAATTTCAAGAAATTGTCGATGAAGCAAAGCGCCCAGAATCCCAAATCCGCCTGAAACAAATTATCCTCACAGATGAAGACTTACAGCAAAAGACACAAACAGTAATTTCGCGATCGCAACTAGCCCAAAATCTAGGACTTCACCCCGAACAACCCATTAATTTACCTGATAATTTACCTGCAACAGAACCCCAAAATATTCAACAATCCCTATTTCAATCACCTATAGAACAAAAGATTGCACAGCTTACATACCAAGAAATCCTAAAGCTTGAAAGCCGCCCCGAAGAAGTCCCAACCACCGCCCATCTTGCATCCCCAAAAGTTCAGGGAAGGGTGCGCGAAGCCGTAGCTAGAGAATATCAACCCGCACAAATGGAACTTGAAGGTATAATAGCACCTCCAGATATTGAAGCGATCGTTGCGAAAACAACGAATTTAGTTATCCAGCAAACCATCAATATTCCTAAGATTATTGTTATTCCTAAAGGGCAAGTGCGATCGGGTTTCAGGTCTTTTGCCCTAGATATCACAGGCTTAAATTATCCCGTTCCCTCCCAAGAAGAATTACACATTCAATCGCTAACAACGAATAAAGTTGAATTTATGGGAATTATCAAAGAAAACTTTGAAGAATCACGGCTAGAAAACTATATTGTCAAAAATTTAGTCAACTTCGATGATATTGCCTATGACGAACACGCTGATTTACTCTATGACCTTGCGGGTCAAGTTCTTAGCCATCTTATGACCTACTTATCCGAAGAAGATACACACAAAGTTTTACGCTTTTACCAAAGGGAAATTGCCAATTTTGTCCATAGTGAAATGCAGCCCAATTTCTGGGAAGAAACAACAGGTTATGAAGTCGAAATCAGTAAAGGTTTTACAGCCCTAAAAGAGAGCGCCTACACTACAAATGCTAAGAATTGCCTTGATTATCAATCTTCGCCACGAGACAAAAGCAATATGTCCAAATATCTGTTTACAGGCTTCTCCAAATGCCTCTATCGAGAACAGAAATTTGAATCGGAAGCAGAAAGAATACTAGCAATGATTTTAGAACGGGATGCAATCAAATGGTTTAAACCCGCAAAAGGACAATTTCAGCTTTATTACAAATGGCAGGGAAAATATTCAGAATATCAACCAGATTTTGTGGCTGAAACAGAAGAAGTTATCTATATGCTTGAACCTAAAGCTCGAAATGAAATTGACAATCCTCAAGTGCTTGCTAAGAAAGATGTCGCAGTTCAATGGTGTCAATATGCTTCGGACTATATGCTAAAGCACGGTGGCAAACCTTGGAAATATGTCTTAATTCCCCATGATGAGATCAAAGAAAATATGAGACTCCAAAAACTAAGCGATCGCTATACCGCCACTACTAAGGGTTAATTTCAGGGGCGATCGCCTCGATTTTGACATGGGAGAGAGTGGAGCGCGATCGTCGGTTATCTTCTCCAAAGCAAGGACAGATAAACAATTCAACTATTCCGTCTGATTCCGATATGCCCAGAATCCTACACAAAATTAGCCGGATCTTGATCTCGCCGATGCTTCAGCAGAATCGGAGAACCTTGGCCATCACCCACCAAAGCCGCCGTTTCCTCCAACGCTTCCCTCAATCGCTTGGCTGCGTAGATGGACATATCGCGGGGCACATTCACCCGATCGCGCAAATACCGCAAAGCCGCATCAGAACCACTCGGCGGCGTACAAACTTCGCCAGTCATCATCAAAGTTAAAGCACAACGCAAAGCCTCATCGAATAACTTGTCATCAGCAGGATTGACTCGAACGATGTTGCGCTGGTGCTTAATGACGCGATGAAGTGCTTCAGCGCGAGAGGTTTCCGGTTCTGGATACATCACATCCGGCAATCCAGCCCAAGGCCCATTATCCACGCGGGCTTTATTGAGTAGCATCTGAGGTTCGCCGTTTTCATAACACCCGCCCATCTGAGGTGGTAAATCGTGGACGTGGGTGTGAAAATCGCTCTGAGTGCCGCGATAGGTAGGGCGGGTTTCCATCGCCGCAAACCAGTCAGCAAAGCGCGGGTTTTCTTCGCGCATCGAGTAGCCTTTGTAGTAGTAAAGACTGGCATTCATGCGTTCGACGTAGGGCGTAAATATCACATCCGCCGTGCCAAATTCATCGAGGAAATAAGGCCCCGGAGTGCTAGCCAGGGCTTTTTCTACTTGGGCGACGACGCTGATAAATTGGTTGCGGTTGTGTAGTTCTACTTTGGCTGAACTTGCTGGATAGCACAGCCAAGAGCACCAGGCTCTAAATAGCAGTCGCTCTAACCGCCGCATGGGTATTACTGCGGGGTTTTCCATGCCCAAACCCAAGGGGCCATAGACTCGTTCCAGCGCGATTAAGATATCATCGCTTTCGGTGATGATGCGGCCGTCTAGTTCGATCGCCGGTAGCATTCCCGATGGCACTTTGCGCTTGTACCAACTTTCTTTTTCCCCATAGCAGAACATAGTAACTTTCTCAATGCGGTAGGGGATTTCTTTTTCTTCCAGCCACAACCAGATTTTTTGGCAGTAGGGACACCAAGCATGGTTATCGCGGTACAGGATAACTCGCACATCGGATTCGGTTTTACCAAACAGGCGCAACCGGGCTTGGGCGTTCGTTGGGCCGTTGGTGCGATCGACTTCAAAGTCTGTGAGGGCTTCTAATTCTGTCCAGCTTAGAGGGGTCATGCGATTTTAGATTTTAGATTTTAGATTTTAGATTGGAGAATTGAAGACAGCGACTGCTTCGTGGCAATAATAGAACTTACGCACCAACTCAATCGGTAGGGTGCGCTGTGCGCGCACCTTACCCCTACCGATAGCGCATTCAACTATTTTTTGGTCTTAGTCGTGAATAAGATAGTTGGTTCTCAGTTAAAAAAGGCTTTGAGGACTGAAGTCCTCACTACAAACTTAACTACAATTAAGGCGACATTTGGGGAGGGGGTGGGGCGTCTTGAATTTTAGCCAGTGCTGCTTTCATTTCGGGAGTGGCTAGCAACTTTTGGGTATCTGCTATCAAACGATCGCCCCAGAGGTTTTCTTTGAGATATTCTACCGTAGCATAGCGTTTGTCCAGTTTTAGAGCTGCTTCTCCCATCGCTAAGCCTTTTTCTTTATCACCTTTGGTGTAGAATGCTACTGCTAGAGCTAGCATTGCTTCGGCTGCTTTGTCGTCGATCACGATCGCTTCTTGCCAGCGTTTGATGGCGCTATCAACATCTCCCATTTCGTATTTTACTAATCCGATATTGTTAATAGCCGGCCACAGGTTTTTTTCTAAAGCAAAGGCTTTTTCGTATTGGGCGATCGCCTGATCAAACCGCTTCAGCTTATAAAAAGCATTGCCTAAATCAAATAATGCACCTGGAGTGTCGGGTTTTAGTTTCAACCCTGCTTGCAAATATTCGGCTGCTTTCTCGTAGTTCGCTTTCCGAAAGTGAGCTTCTCCCAAGACAAATTTAATTGATGGATTTTCTGGCGACAGAGATTGAGCTTGCCCCAAAGCTTCAATGCCTTTGTCAAACTGCTCGACTTGAAGGTACAAGCTACCTAACAAAGTCCAAGTTTGAGCATTTTTGGGGGCTAACTGTGTGGCGAGTTCGGCTCTAGGTACGGCGAGTTGGTACTGCTGGAGTCTGGCTAGCTGGACGGCTTCTTCTGCAAGGCTCAAGGCCGTTTGTTCGAGTTGGGCCGAGTCGATTTGCAGGGTGTAAGGCAGGAGTGCCTGTGCGACAGCAGGCTCGGGCATTGCCCCCAAACCGAGTGCGAGTAGCAGAGATATTAAAGGAATGCGATTAGGCACTGTACAGCCCCAGAAAAAAATATAAGGGTTTCTCGATCGCCTATAATAACTCATATTTTTGAGTTTTGATATTGCTTCTTGACTCGCAACACTTCTGGGTTTTCATTTAAATACTTCTCAAATTATGTTTACATTCAGGATGGCCATTTTTCTTCACTGTTTTACAGACGATTAAGAACCTCACTACAAATAGGCAAAATCATGAGTTATTAGCAAGGTCACTGAGTTAATATAGCAGAAGGAAGAAGGAAGAAGGAAGAAGGAAGAAGGAAGAAGCAATAAAATCAATCATTTCAGCCATTAACAACTTCCTAACCGTCTTGTCGGTTGCTATAAATAACGCTTCGCGGTTTTCCGTTAAAGAATTCCAAAACTCTGTTTGCACTCAGAAATAAGAGTTTGTATTTACTGGTTTAGAGAGGACTGAAGTCCTCACTAAAAACCTGGTAAATCCTTCATTTTCTAGAACTTGAGTGAGTTAATAAAGCCTGTTGAATTTTGTCTAACAATTGTGCTGCTGATAAGGAAGAAGGCAAAATTTTGGCAGATACTTCTTGCAGTAGAAAGTCGATCGCCTCGGATTCCGAATTTACAGCAGACCGATAATCCCAGACTAAAATTGGCAGTTTTACTGCCATTTGCCGCAGGTTTGATAGGGCCTGCAGCATAGCGGTTGATTCTGAGGGGGCATCTCGCAAGCACAGCAAAACTAAGTCAACGCTTTGATATTGCAACTGCTGCAAAACTTCTGTCCAGCACGGGGCGATCGACCCTCGAAATCCTGCGGTTTGGATGTACTGAATCAAAGCTTGAAAGTTGGGAGTAGAAAAGCGGGAATTGGGGAGGGGAATGTCGGCATTTGTCGATCGAGCGCAATGTTCCAATTCTTCCGTCGGGTTCCCCCCAGAAGAGGAGTGCAAATCGGGTAAAGTCGAAATGTCAGCAAATAAAATGCTGGGCTTCCAACTCATGCCCGCAGCAACTTGAATCACTTGCCACAAAGCACTTGGCATTAACCCGGTAGGTGAAGTTTCACTGTCGTCGGGACTGCTAGTGGCTAAACAGGGAAATACCGACAATCCTTTGACTTTATTTGCCAGTTGTGTAGTTCGGGAGTCTAAAGTCACCAAGGGGAGAGAACCCAAATTTCGAGACCGACTTAACTGTTCGATAAAAGCTAAGGGGTTTTGCAGTTGACTTGTACCATCCAAGACGATCGCGTCGGGCCGCCAAATTCTGGCCACGAGTTCTGCTTGGCCGAGGTCGTCTGCTTCTAAAACCCGGCAGTAGTTGGGGTTGAGCAGTAAAGCGGAACCTTGAGACGAACTGTTTTGCGGGCTGAGCCACAACACGGTTAAAGGACTCCTTACTTTGGGGCTACTAGCATTACTGTGACCGATTAAGTCTGCCAGCAGCCGCCGCAAAGCGGGTTCTTCCACCGGCAAGCTCAAAAAGCCTTCGGCCCTGTTGACACTGGCCCGTTCTTTTTCGCCTCTGGTGGCCGTGACGATCGCCGGAATCGATCGGGTATCCGGGTCACTCTTGAGCAGCGTTAGCACGTCCCAACCCGACAGCAGTGGCAGCAGCGGGTTGAGGAAAATCGCTTCGGGACTGAACCTGCGAGCTTTTTCCAGCGCTTCGGTGCCGGAACGGGCGACTATTACTTGGTAGCCCAAACCTGAGATGACGTTGGTTAAATCTTCGATATATTTGGGGACGGCTTCGACTATTAATACTAAACGAGAACGAGAATTGGCGGTCAGAGTCGGATATTGGGGTTTTAATAATTCTTCCTCAGCGGCTCCCGGTGCGGAGACTTCTTCGCTGCTGTTTCCCGGAGGATTTGGTGGCAGCAGCAGGGTAAATTGAGAGCCTTGGTTTTCTGAGGAAATAAACGAAACGTCTCCGCCGTGGAGCCGAGCTAGGCGTTGAGTCAGTACCAGTCCCAGTCCGGTTCCTTGAAAGCGCCTGGTGAGGGGGCTTTCTAGCTGTTGGAATTTCTGAAATATCAGGTGCTGTTTGTCGGCGGGGATGCCGATGCCAGTGTCCCAAACTGTGAATGCGAGCCAGCCTTCCCAAACATTTACTTTCAATCCGATTTTGCCGCCGAGTTCGGTGAATTTTAGGGCATTGGAAAGGAGGTTAACCAGCATTTGCCGCAACCGCAGTTCGTCGGCAATTAAGTGGCTCAGTCCCGGTTCTATTTCGAGTGTAAATTCTATTTGGGCGGAGGGTTCTGCGTTTGCTGTACCGTCCGTTTTGCTCGCGCCTGGAGGATTTTTTTCTTCTTGCTGTTGCAGTTGTTTTGCTTGTTCAAAGGCTCTTTGGCAGGTTGATGCTATTTCGACTGGTTCGGGAATTAGTTCTAGCTGACCGGTTTCCATCCTGGTCAAGTCTAAAATATCGTTAACTATTGTCATCAAATGCCGCCCGCTTTTATGGATTAGTTTGGCGTAGCGTGTTTGGCGATCGTTGAGTTCTCCGATCAATTTATCTTTGAGGAGGCTGGACAAACCGAGGACGGCGGTGAGCGGGGTTTTTAGTTCGTGGCTGATGCAGGATAAAAATTCGTCTTTTAGTCGGTTGAGGTGGATTAAATCTGCGTTTTTCGCTGCTAATTCTTTGGCGACTAAATGTTCTTCGGTGACATCTTGTCCCATTACTAAAATTAGCTTGTCTGAGAGCGGCTGTTTGACAAATTGCCAGATCCGTTCTTGATCTTTTTGTACGGGGCAGTCGCAAATATAGGTATCTGGTTTGCCGGCGGTGGGGCACCAAGCTGGAGCGGTTAAGGTTGAGGGGGAGGCGGCGGCGTACAAGGGCAGCGGGCAACTGGTGGCTGCGGTTGAATCACGCGCGGCGAAGCTATCCCGCAGGGAATCGCCCGATCTACTTGCTCCTACTAGGCTCCTGCATTCTTTGGTGATGGTCTCTAACTGCACGCTCTTGTATTCGCTTGTTAAATGGCTTGGTTTGCGGGGCGAGTTTTTACCCAAATTTGCTGCTGGTTCTGGAACGGGTTCTGGGCCTGCTCCCAGCAAAATCCGCCACGCTGCGTTTTGGCTGACTATTTGTGCGGTAGGGGTTTGCAATCTCAGAGGCAGGGGGAGTTTTTCTAGGAGTTGGACTAGGGATTTCAGGTTTTCCGAAGGTTTCAATCCTGCTTCTAGAAAGCGCACTTGAGCGTCTATGGCCGTGGCGATGGCTTCGGAAACTGGTCTTAATTCGATTTCTTTGACGGCTGTTGCCTGCTCTGTGAGGCTACAGAGCGAGCTGCTGTTAAGTGCGGCGAATTGCAGCAGGCTCAGGCTGTCTAGCATTCCTAAAAATTGACCACTGGCATCTGTGAGGGCGATCGGGCTGTTTGATGAAATGCCTGCGGTTTGGCGGTTTGACCGGGCTGGGGTTTTCTGTTCCTCTGTTTGCAGGTACTGCCAGAATTCGCTGACGCTCATAGCGGCGGGTAATGCCCTGACTGGTTCGATCGCGATCGAGCTTTCTGACAAAGGTTGCTGCCCGTCGTTTGTGCGATCGGCTCCCCAAGCCCAAAGGCTGCGGAGGTATACTAATCCCAGCGGCTGTAGCTGTTCGTTGACTACTGCGACTCGATCGCAGTTGCAGGAGCTGAAAATTGACTGCAGCGATGCTAGCGCACCCGTTTGGAGGCACAGGGGCACTGGCTCGATAAAATTTTTGAGACTGGGGGTGGTGAGTGGCATAACAAACCTGAGAGTCTGCTCGCGAGAGCAGTAATATTTTTGATGCTCAATGTAGCTGCGAATTTCTGTATCTTATTTGTTTTATATCAGTTCGCTATCAGGCTCGGTATCCGCACCGAGACCGGGGAGTTCGATGCCTACGCCTGATTTGAGGCGACTAGCAATTATTTTAAGGCTTAAGCTTAATTGCAGAAATCACGCTCAGGGTGCTTGACACAAAAACCACGGAGTACACTTTGATTATTCCTCTGGTAGAAGCGCATCACTTATTTTGCGGTTAAGATTGGTTAAAATAAATATTGAGATGATTGTTAAAATGTTAAGTTTTTTGTAAAGGAGATATCAACTCTGAGCGATCCAGCACTTTCAGGCAACTTAGGTGGTGCACCTACAGCTTTGCTTCCTCAACTGTCTATCGGTATTTTTGTCCACTCTAAGGAAATCGCAGCCTCTGCGATCGAGCTTTTGAGAGGCGAACGCTATACTTTAACGCACCTTAAGTCGGCAGTGGAGCTTTTCGGGTTCATTAAGCACAATTATCACCTTGATTGTTTGGTTTTGGAGGTGGATGGGGATCTGCGATCGCTTCTGGGCAAGCTCCAAGAACGATCGCTATTTTTGCCGGCTGTGATTTTTTCGCCTCACGCGCAGGTAGATGGCAAGCCCGAAGCACCATATTCAGATGGTTTTGAGGCTGCTGCCAGTACCGCCGCCAACAAGAGTCAAGACGAAAGCTGTGCTTTTTTTTATCACCCTGCTGAGGTGCAACTGGCAATCGCTCGATCGAACGAAATAGCTGCAGGTATCGATCAGGCGATCGCACAATTTCTCAAACTTTCAACTCCGGTTCCTGTCAATTACCAATCATCCGTAACGGTCGATGCGACAGCCCAATTGACTGCTCAAAGTTTGCTCAGCCGACAGCAGCGGCGGCTGGCGGAAAAATTACGGGAGCGATTAGGATACTTAGGTGTGTATTATAAAAGAAATTCCCAGATTTTTTTGAGAAATCTGTCGGGACCTGAGAAGCAAAAGTTTTTGGAGCAACTCAAGTTAAGTTATCGCGACATCGTTTTGAATTATTTTTCTCAAGATGCTGCGGTCAACAATCAAATAGATGAATTTGTGAATTTGGCTTTTTTTGCTGACGTTCCCGTGACTCAAATTGTAGAAATTCACATGGAATTGATGGACGAGTTTGCTAAACAGCTAAAATTAGAAGGGCGCAGCGAGGAAATATTGCTTGATTACCGTTTGACCCTGATTGACGCGATCGCTCATATGTGCGAGATGTATCGGCGATCGATTCCGAAAGAGACATATCAAAGTAGAATGTAGAACGGATTCGGCCTAATTTAAGAAAGAAAAGGTAGAAGGTAGAATCTAACAAAAAAGAAAGGAGCCGAGAAACGACCGCGCGAGCGCGAGGCGGAAAATATTATAAAATAACAAAGAACAGCGGATTTAAGACAAATAACAACTACAACTAACATCTGACAACTAATACTCAACATTTAAAAAAGTTCATGAGTCCTCTGAAGAAAACCTACGTTCTGAAGCTGTACGTTGCGGGGAATACTCCCAACTCAGTGCGAGCTTTGAAAACCCTAAAGGACATCCTAGAACAAGAATTTCAAGGAGTCTACGCGCTGAAAGTCATAGATGTTCTCAAAAATCCTCAGCTAGCAGAAGAGGACAAAATATTGGCAACCCCGACGCTGGCCAAAATCCTGCCGCCGCCGGTGCGAAAAATTATTGGCGATTTGTCCGATCGTGAGAAAGTTCTGATAGGATTAGATTTGCTCTATGAAGAACTTCGCGAAGAAGACCTGAATTCATAAGATAATCAGGTGAGAGTCAGTCAATTTTTGATTTGAGACTTCGGTTTGGCGTGAAACGTTCGGCGAGCGCGAGCGTCGAAGCGTCGAGTCGCGCTCAGTCGAACGATTTTAGATTTTAGATTTACTCAACAGATGAATCTGGGAGGTTGAAAAAAAGTCTAAAATTTTTATCTTTCCACGACAAGAGTACGTGGCACGGTATCGGTTTTTGGGCGGGGTCATTAGTCAGCAGTTAGCAGTCATTAGTTATTGAGCATGAGCCAAAACTAAAAGCTGGGTACAAAGACTCATGATAGGCGGTTAATGAGTGACAACTAAAGAATACTGAGAGTTGACAAAAATCGACATGAATGAAATTAGTCAAACGGTTCAACGAAAAGGATTGGTAACGCCAGGAGTTGAAAAAATTCGCACGATGATTGAGGGTTTCGATGACATCAGTCACGGCGGAATGCCACTCGGCAGAACCACCCTAGTCAGCGGCACGTCAGGAACGGGAAAAACTTTATTTGCCGTACAGTTTCTTTATAACGGAATTACCCATTTTGACGAAGCTGGAGTGTTCGTAACTTTTGAAGAATCTCCCACAGATATTATTAAAAATGCTTGCAGTTTCGGTTGGGATCTGGCACAGTTAATCGAGGAAGGCAAGCTATTTATTTTGGACGCTTCTCCCGATCCGGAAGGTCAAGATATCGTAGGAAATTTTGATTTATCAGCCTTAATCGAGCGAATTCAGTACGCCATTCGTAAGTACAAAGCCAAGCGGGTTTCAATAGATTCGGTGACAGCCGTATTTCAGCAGTACGATGCTGCATCGGTGGTACGCCGAGAAATTTTTCGCTTAGTTGCGCGCCTCAAACAAGTAGGAGCAACTACAGTTATGACTACGGAACGGGTGGAAGAATACGGCCCGGTGGCGCGGTTTGGGGTGGAAGAGTTTGTGTCTGATAATGTAGTGATTGTTCGCAACGTTTTGGAAGGGGAACGCCGCCGCCGCACCATGGAAATTTTGAAGTTGCGCGGTACAACTCACATGAAGGGCGAATATCCTTTTACTATGACTAATGACGGAATTAATATTTTCCCATTGGGGGCGATGCGATTAACTCAAAAATCTTCAAACGTGCGGGTTTCTTCCGGCGATAAAACTCTCGACGAGATGTGCGGTGGCGGTTTTTTCAAAGACTCGATTATTTTGGCTACAGGTGCAACGGGAACAGGCAAAACGCTATTGGTGAGCAAGTTCTTGCAGAATGCTTGTATGAACGGCAATCGGGCGCTGCTTTTTGCCTATGAAGAGTCGCGGGCCCAGTTGTTCCGCAATGCTTATTCTTGGGGCATTGATTTTGAGGAAATGGAAGAGAAAGGACTGCTGAAGCTGCTGTGCACTTACCCGGAATCGGCGGGTTTGGAAGACCACTTGCAGAGTATTAAATCAGAAATTGCTGAGTTCAAACCTTCTCGAATTGCTATAGACTCGCTGTCAGCGTTAGCTAGGGGTGTCAGCAATAATGCTTTCAGGCAATTTGTGATTGGAGTGACAGGTTTTGCGAAGCAGGAAGAAATAACCGGGTTTTTCACGAATACAAGCGACCAGTTTATGGGTTCTCATTCGATTACGGACTCTCATATTTCTACGATTACTGACACGATTATCATGCTGCAGTATGTAGAGATTCGAGGAGAAATGTCGCGGGCAATTAATGTATTTAAGATGCGCGGTTCGTGGCACGACAAAGGAATTCGAGAATACACGATTACTGAAAGAGGGCCACAAATTAAAGATTCGTTTAGTGGTTACGAACGGATTATCAGCGGTTCTCCTAGTCGGATTACGATTAATGAGAAGAGTGAGCTATCACGGATTCTCCAAGGTGTGCAAGGTCAAGACGATGAGGATATTTGAGAGTTAGCAGTGATTGGTCGTTAAAAGTAGGTTGGGTTGATCTAGGAAACCCAACTTTTTTAATTTGAGGAGTTTGTGAAAATTTATAGCAACCGCGAAATGTTTGGGAGGTTCTTAATTGCTGAAATATGAGCTTTTATGGCCTTCTTCATCAGCGCCTTTTGCTATAGCAATCCCACTCAATAGGTTGTGGTAAAAATGTAGGGTAAGCTGTTGTTCCTCTAAATTGTATATTTCAATGACATCTCAAAAAGCATAAAATCCTCTCTCTACTCGATTTGTAAACAGGTAGCCTTGCTGGTGTTAAAGTTATAGTAGGAGGTCATTCTCCTGAACTAGGTGGGGTTACTCCCGATCATCGATGTATTCCCATCGCCGAAAAAACTGGATTGATTTTGCCCGAAGAGCACATGGGTTTTAGAGTAAGCTTGCTGGCAATATCAGCAGTGGCTAGCAGCAGGACTAATTCTGCCTAATATCGGGTTGAATCTCTCGGCACGTCAACTCAGCCAACCGACTTTAATCGCTAAGAGCGATCGCATTATTGAGTGTAATGATATGAAGCCAAAATATCTATAGCTAGAGATTACGGGAACGGAAATGATTCTTAATTTTGACATTGCCTACAATCTTTTGAGCCAATTATCGAAGCGTGGCACTGGGATTTTTGTCTATGATTTGGGGACTGGCTATGCTGCTTTTAACAACCTGAAAAATTTTCCGGTTAATTCGCTCAAAATTGATCGCTCATTTGTCCGCGATTTAGCCAGCGATCCGAGCGATAGCTCAATTGCCAAAGCCATAGTTGCAATCCCAGATGGCTTAAATCTGAGCATAATTGCCGAAGGAATGGAAACCCCAGCGAAATGGGAATAGTTACAAGCGATCGCCGAGGAAATCGGGCAGCGTTATATGTTGAGGAATCCGGTCATTGCTGAGTTTGCTATTCATTTAATCCGACATCCTGAATTGTTGTCTACCACTATGTGGGATCAGCAATCCTCCCTCATGAAAGGGCGCAAAAGTCTTATAATTAATTTAATTCTCGTGTCGCTCAAATGACTAAAAAAATTTTCTTACGGAATAATATCAAAGTGTTTGGACAAGGCACCCAGACAATGATGTTTGCTCATGGATTTGGGTGCGATCAAAATATGTGGCGTTTCGTAACGCGGGCCTTCGAGAAGGACTACAAAATCATCCTATTTGATTACGTAGGTTCTGGAAAGTCTGATATTAGTGCCTACAGTTATGAACGTTACAGCGACCTCAATGGCTATGTTCAGGATGTCCTTGATATCTGTGAAGAATTGGCATTAACTGATGTGATTTTTGTTGGTCATTCTGTAAGCAGTATGATCGGCCTTCTGTCCTCAATTCAAGCTCCTAATTACTTTGATCGCCTGATTTTCGTAGGGCCTTCACCCTGCTACATCAATGATTTACCAAATTATTACGGAGGGTTTGAGCGCAAAGATATTGAGGATCTCCTCGATATCATGGAGAAAAATTACATTGGTTGGGCAAGCTTTCTGGCGCCAATGGTGATGCAGAATCAGGAGCGTCCTGAGTTAAGTGAGGAACTTGAGACAAGTTTTTGCTCCACAGATCCGGTGATTGCAAGTCGCTTTGCCGAGGTAACTTTTTACTCTGACAATCGCAGTGATTTAGCCAAGGTATCAGTACCTTCACTGATATTGCAATGCGCTGATGACGTGATTGCTCCCACCGAGGTAGGGGATTACCTTCAGCACCACCTACCTAAAAGTACGCTACGGCTGATGAAAGCTACGGGACATTGCCCGCACCTAAGTCATCCACAAGAGACGATCGAGATGATTAAGGAGTATTTGAGTGTACCTCATACTACCTGATTTGTATGGCAAACATGACCTACCAGATAGACGAGCTACTCAACACGTCACCCTGTGGATTCCTCTCGTTTGCTGACGATGGTACGATCGTAATGGTCAACGCCACATTACTGCAATTACTCGGATACGAAACCGATGAACTGCGGGAACGGAAAATGGACTCCATTCTGCCAATGGCCAGCCGGATTTTTTTTCAAACCCATTTCTTCCCCCTGTTGAAGCTCGACGGTAAAGTAGAGGAAATTTACTTCTCATTAAGGTCAAAGCAGGGCAGTGATGTACCCATGCTGATCAACGCTGTGCGTCGGAATCAGGGAGGAAACTTCGTCAACAACTGTATCTTGCTCTGTATCCGCCAGCGTATCCTATACGAAGGTGAAATTATTAAAGCAAAAAAAGCAGCAGAGGCAGCTATTCTCGCCCAAAAACAAGCAGAAATCGCTCTGCGGAAACAGTACAACAAGGCGATATTACTTCAAGAAATTACTCAACACATCCGTCAATCTCTTGATTTGTCTACAATTTTTGAGATTGCTTCGCAGGAGATTCGCCTGTTTCTTGATGCCGAGCGCGTCGGCATATTTAAGTTCGATCCTGACAGTAATTTTGGATATGGTGAGTTTGTTTCAGAATCCGTAGGCGAAGGATGTAAATTGGTAAGCAGAAATCTCTTGAACGACCAGTGTGGTGGTGAACAAGATCCTGATTCATATAAAGAATGGAGAATGCAGGTAGTTGAAGATATCCATAATATTGACCTTCAACACTGTTACCGCGCTCTTTGGAAACAATTTCCGGTTCGGGCTAATTTAGTTGCGCCACTGCTCAATGCAAAAGATTTGTGGGGCTTGTTATGTATTCATCAATGTTCTGCTCCTCGGCAATGGGAAGAATTTGAAGTAGACCTTGTTAAACAGATTGCTAATCATTTAGCGATTGCCATTCAACAAGCGGATATTTTTCAGAAGTTGCAGAAGGAATTGGCAGAAAGGCAGCAGGCCCAAGCGCGCATGAGAGAAATTAATCAACAACTGGCACTCTCTAACGAAGAACTAGCCCGCGCGACTCACCTCTTAGAACAAGTGGTAAATATTGATGGGTTGACTCAAATTGCTAATCGCCGCTGTTTTAATGACCGGTTAGAGCATGAATGGCAGCGGCTACACCGGGAACAAAAACCTATTTCTCTTTTGTTATTTGATGTGGATTATTTCAAACGTTATAATGATTGCTACGGTCATCAAATGGGGGATGATTGCCTGTTCAAACTTGCTCAGACTGTGCAAGAAGTGGTCTACCGTCCGGCGGATTTAGTGGCGCGTTACGGCGGGGAAGAATTTGCCATCATTTTGCCGAATACTGATATTGAAGGAGCGAGTTCTGTTGCCCAACGGATTCACGCTGCTATTCAAGCTTTACATATTCCTCACAAAACCTCTGATGTGAGCGATGTAGTTACTATTAGTATGGGGATCGCCAACTTGATTCCGATTTCGGAACTATCATCGGCTGACTTGATTGCGATCGCCGATCGTTCACTGTACCGTGCCAAGCACCAGGGGCGCAATCAGTCGGCGACCTGCGACTACAGCGGCGATTCGATTTTTGACACTGACGCTTAAATCACAATAATTGACACCGAGGACAAAAATTTGTCCCCAGTGTCTCAAAGTAAGTCATTGAATAAATTTAAGTGAGCACGGAGGGATTTGAATCAAAGCCTCGCTCTTGAATTACGAATTTCCGTCGTTCTAGCCATTTTTTGCACCCGCTCTGAAAGTCCTGTTTTTGATTTGAGCGAACACTGAGCGACTTGCTGTAGGCTGAGTGCATCAGTCAAACTCAGCGCTATCAGAGTAGGGAGCGAAAGATGAGCGAAAAGTCTAATCCTGTCACTGCAAGTACCACCGCAGACTACCTTGTTGGTTACGAGCGGATTCTAGACTACTTCCAGCAAGCACAGAAAGAATGCCCCAAGGGCGTAGGGCTGAAAAGAGACAGGAAAGCCAGCGGTGGTTACATAACGCTGCAATTCAAGTTGGGTGACAAGCGTGTCAACAAAACTTGTGGGTGCTACCTGACGATGCAAGGTATCACTGATGCTCTGAGGAAAGCTCATTTAGTTGCTACCGCTTTACAATCCTTCTCTAGCGAGAGTCGATTTTTAGCCTGGTATGATGACGTTATCTTGGATAAAAACGTTATCAAAAATGATTTGATGACGTTTGGTGAGGCGATAGCAAAAGTAGAGCAAGAATACTGGGAGGGACGTACTAAACGCCGTCAGCAACGTGACAGGAATAATGCTAGCCATCAAAGCTCCTGGGGATGTGTTTACGGACAATATTTTAAACTGCTACCAAGAGAAGCGATTATCAACTCAGCGGATATTTTGGCTGTCATTCACATCAAGAAGCAAGGAACTAAATGCTTTAAGAACTGCTTGTGTGCCATGAAAAAACTAGCTGAGACTATTGGCGATACTGAGTTGTTGTGTAGACTTAAAGAAATTGACGGTACACAAACGGAATTTCGGGAAGACCTTCAAACTTTATCGGTAGATGATTTTCTCAAGCTTCGCATTCAGGTTCTCAGTGTCTCAGATGACAAGCGATACCATCTGGAATCACGTAAACGGTGGCTGTGGGTATTCTCAATGCAGATGGTGTATGGCTTTCGGGTTCACGAAGTGTTTGCTATTCAGAACATTGACAAACCTTTTAAAACAAAGGACGGCGTTATTATCCCGGCACTTATCGAGCCAAGCAACATAAAGATGATTGCTGTAGTTGGTGACAGGACATTACTCGATACGACGACTAAAACTGGCTACCGACTGTGTGTGCCGATGCTCCCTCCTACTCATCTCGACTTGATAGAATGCTTAGAAATTAAGTCAGGTAAATTGCCTGAGATTGGTACGCTATCAAGTAATCCAAAAACCATTGCTGGACTATATAGTGACCGCGCCCAAAATATTTTAAGAAGATGGAATAAAGGTTTTACCCAAACCCACGCTTTACGCCATCTCGCTAATCTCAGTGGTCAAATGGCTGGGATGTCTCAGGAGACAAGAGCTAAAAGTTTGGGGCATTCACCACAGATGAATGAAACTGTTTACAAGCGTCGCGCTAACACTGAGACAACAATTGATTTATTAACTCAGTCTACGAAGGAAGCTATTCCTTTAGGGAGTGCGATCGGGGTGCTTAAGCAGTTGGGAAGTGACGAGAAAAGTATCAAGCTGCTAGCTGCTATTTATGGCATTACACCCCACGAAGTGATGGAGTTACTCGCCGAATAATTTGAAACAAAACTTTACACTCCCTGTGTTGACAAGGAAGTGTAAGTCTGCAATCGTGAGTAACTAAGGAAGATTGATGCGCGGTTGACGAGCACTGGAAATGCTAGCCAAACCACGACTTCCCCAAACCGTAGAGTTAGTACGTTTGGAGCCTATAAATTATGCCACTTTCAGCCGATTGTCCTAACGGACGATCGCAACTCTTAATGATTGAGTTG